>DASPRM010000132.1:0-10000 GCA_035624455.1 Terriglobales bacterium | reverse complement strand
GTCTTCTCGATGACGGCGAGCTCAGGAGGGCTACTTGGCAGCAGCGATGGAACACCCCGTGGCGATGCCGGCAGTTGCAGAGCTTGAAGACATCTTTCGCGCGCATCAAACTCGCGTTCTGAAGGCGGCCTACCGAATAACAGGCAGCCTGGCGGACGCTGAGGATGTCGCGCAATCTGTCTTCCTCCGGCTGGCCCGAGGCGATTTCGACCGAAGTCGCATCGGCAACCTGGAAAGCTATCTTTATCGCGCCGCGATCAACGCCGCTCTGGATATCATTCGGGCCCGACGTGACTGGCGCGACGTCCCCTTGGAGAACGCAGAACCATTGCCTTCCAAGTCCCTCCCCTCGCCCGAGCGGGCACACACATCGGTGGAGATCAAGGAGAGCTTGCGCCGAGCTCTCGGACGCTTGCATCCGCGCACGGCAGAAATGTTTGTGCTGCGCTATCTCGAAGACTTCGACAATCGCGAAATAGCCCGCATGCTGAACACTTCCCAAGCGGTGGTGGCGGTCACGTTGCACCGCACGCGGGCGCGGTTGAGGAAGGACCTTCGTGCGTTCATGAGAGGCGGGCTATGAAATCATTCAATCGTCATCCTGATATTGATCTCGAAAGAGCCGTTGCCGAACTGCGAAACGACTCCCTGAATCCTCATGTTTTGCAGGCTGCTGCAGATCGCGTCTGGCAGCGGCTTCAAGAAGAACAGATGGCGGCTGTTGGGGCATCCATGCGTTCGACAGAAATTATCCGTGGCTGTCACGATATTCGGGCGCTGCTACCGGCATTTCACCAGGGCACATTGAGTGCTCCACGAAAACTGCTCGTTCAGGATCATCTGCGCGAATGTGTTTCCTGCCGCGAGCACGCTTACGGCCGGCGAGACGCGGCTGAAACCACCGCCGGCTGGCAGATAGAGCCGGTGCGCCGCCACTTCGCGTGGCTCACTCCATCACCTCGATCGGCTCTGGCGATGTGTCTGCTCATTGCGGCGATCGGCATTGCCTGGCTGATTCGCGATGTTTATTTCTCCCCTCCGGCCGGCGCGCGGGCGCACATTGAATCCGTGGAAGGCCAACTTTACCGAGTAGCCGCTTCGGGCGAACGTGCCCTCACGCCCGGAGACGAAATAGCGGAAGGAGACTTCATCCGCACAGGCAGTGGATCGCATGCTTTCGTGCGCTTGCTGGATGGTTCCAGAGTCGAAATGAATCAGCGGGCGGAATTTTCGGTAACCGCAGGGCATCGCGACACTGCCATCCATCTCGATCAGGGCAGCATTATTGTGCAAGCAGCTAAGCGCCAGACCGGGCATCTTTACGTGAAGGCCCCCGATTGTCGCGTCGCAGTTACGGGCACGGTTTTCGCGGTTAACTCCGGCACGAAGGGTTCGCGTGTGTCCGTTATCGAAGGCGAGGTGCGGGTGGCGCACGATGGTGCTGAGGACGTGCTTCACCCCGGTGACCAGGTTTCCACTACCAGCAATGTTAGCTATGTCCCCATTTCCGATGAAATCGCCTGGAGCCGCAATCTGGATCAGCACTTGGCCTTGCTGGCGGAATTTTCCAAGTTGCGAAAGCAACTGGAACAGATTCCCGCTCCTAGCCCTCGCTATGAAAGCCGCATTCTCCCGCTGCTGCCGGCGAAGACGGTCATCTACGTCAGCATTCCGAACCTTGGACAAACGCTGGCGGATGCAAACCAAGTCTTTCAGCAGCAGATGTCGCAAAGCCCAGTATTGCGTCAGTGGTGGCAGGAGAAGCATGCCGCTGACCATGGGCCTGCACCCGAGGAGTTGGTTGAAAAGATTCGCGGCGCCAGCCAGTATCTGGGAGATGAGGTGGTCTTCACAGCCACACTGGATAGCGCCCTTGTCGGTCATGGTCCGGTGATGCTGGCGCAGATCCGCCAACCTGGATTGAAGGACTATCTGCAGAAGGAGCTGCCCGGGCTTGCTCCCAACAATCAGGCTCAGAATAGAGCGCCCCAGGTCGTGGACCAACAGGTATTGGCCACTCTCTCGCCTACCCCACACGAAGGAGTTTTCCTGGTACGAGACGACTTCCTGGTAGCCGGCGATCTCGCGGCGGTTCGTGCGATGGACGCTCAGCTCACGTCCGGCGGGGGTGGCTTTTCGTTCACCGATTTCGGCCAACGCGTTATGAACGCATACAGTCGTGGCGCTGGATTCCTGATTGCCGCGGATCTTGGCCAGCTTGCCACCATCTCCAAGCCTCATGCTCCGTCTCCTCATGCAGACCAGGAAAGGCTTGCTTTCCAGAATTCCGGCTTCAGCGACGTGAAGTATCTGATCGTCGAACTTCGGCAAGTTTCCGGCACCACCGACAACCGCGCTGTGCTGGAGTTCAAAGGCGAGCGCCGCGGCATTGCTTCCTGGCTGGCCGCTCCGGCGCCCATGGGCTCCCTGGATTTCGTTTCAGCTGATGCCGGAGCTGCAGTATCGTTCCTCTCCAAGTCACCGGCGCTGATGCTCGACGATTTGCTGAATACCTTTGGTGCCACCGATACCAACTCCACGCAGAATCTCTCCAAGGCGGAGCAGGAGATGGGTTTGCGCATCCGTGAAGACCTTGCCGCCACGCTGGGCGGTGATGTCACACTTGCCTTGGACGGTCCAGTGCTCCCAACCCTGTCCTGGAAGGTGATTGCCGAGGTTACCGATCCGGCGCATCTGCAGAACTCAATTGCTACGCTGGTGCAAAGCTGGAATCAGCATGCGGTTCAGCAGGGAAGGCCGGGCGTCACTTTGCAGCAGTCTGAGTTTAACGGCCGCACCTTCTACACCATCACCAGCCAGCATGGCGGAATGCCTATGGACCACGTCTATACCTTCAGCGACGGATACCTGATCATGGCTCCTACGCGGGCGCTGGTGATCGCTGCCTTGAACACTCACGTCAATGGGACCAGCCTGGCGCGCTCCGGCTCCTTCCGGGCCCTGTTGCCGAAGGACGGCCACAACAATTTCTCGGCTCTCTTCTACCAGAACCTGGCTCCGATCCTGCAGCCTCTGCTGGGGCAACTCACTCCGCAGCAACAGGTGCTAGTGCAGCAATTGGCGGCCGACTCCAGGCCAACAGTCATATGCGCCTACGGTGTTAAGGATCAGATACAGCTGGCCAGTACCAGCAGGTTTTTTGGATTCGACCTGAACACGTTTGTGCTTTCCTCGCTGCTGAAGCGAAACCGAGCTGGAACATTGGCGGGGCCTGAGCCTTAATGATGGGAAAGAGATGAGCGCAACTATTGAACTCGAAGGGCTCCAGGTTCAGCTGGGGGGGAGAACTATTCTCGACAATCTGAGTGGAGCCCTCCGCGGACGTTCTATCGGCCTGCTTGGACCCAATGGCTCGGGCAAGTCCACGCTCATTAACACCCTGCTCGGCTTCTATCCACCCATTTCTGGAACGGCGCGCGTGCTTGGCATCGACATTCGTAGGGGTGCAGATCAACTGCGCTCGCTGGTCGGCTACATGCCCGAGAATGATTCCTTCATAGCGAACATGACGGGCGTGCATTTCGTGCGCTACATGGCGGAAATCTCTGGCCTTCCCCCCGAAGATGCCATGGAGCGCGCCCACGAAGCCTTCTTCTGCGTGGGATTGGGGGAGGCGCGCTATCGTAAGATCGGGACCTATTCTTTGGGAATGAAGCAGCTGACCAAGCTGGCCCAGGCCATTGCCCACGGGCCCAAGCTTCTGATCCTGGACGAGCCAACCAACGGCATGGATCCACCGGCCCGCAAACGCATGATCGAACTCATCCGCGAAATCCGCGATGCCAGCGACATCTGCCTGCTGCTTTCTTCCCACTTACTTCGCGACGTCGACGAAACCTGCGACGAGGTGCTGATTCTGCGCGATGGCCGCGTTGCTGCTTTGTGCAACCTGGAAGAAGAGCGACGCGCCAACCGCAAGTTCCTGGAAATGGAGACAATCGGCGCAAACGGCAATTTCACCGAGGCGCTGGAGAAACTCGGTTGTGAATGCGCCACTTTCGGCCGAGGCCGGTTGAAACTAGTGATGCCCGACAACGTCGAAGTTCGCGAACTCTATCGCATTGCGGCTGAGCAGGGCGTGCAGATTCGCCGCATGAATCACCGCCGTGACTCATTGGAAGATATCTTCCTCAACGCCATGGAACAGACCGGGACAGTCAATGGCCGTATATAAGCGCCGCTATAAACCCTATGAAGGGCCGCTGACACCGCGCTGGTCGCGCTTTTTCGTGCTCACACGCTACGCCGCCGGTGATTTGTTCCAGTCTCGCTTCTTTGTGGCCTTATTGTTCTTTTGCATGTTTCCGCTTGTGGCGGGCGCAACGTTCATATACGTCGCCAACAGTGAGACAGCGCAAGCGATTCTCAAACTCGGGAAACAGAACTTTCTCCTGGTGGACGCCCGATTTTTTTGCAATTTCCTCATCGCCCAAGCCTGGTTGGCTTTGCTTCTAACTTCCTGGGTCGGGCCGGTGCTGATCGCCGGAGATCTGGCCAACGGTGCTCTTCCTCTTTTCCTGAGCCGTTCTTTCAGCCGTGCTGAATACGTGCTTGGTAAATTCGCGGTTTTGATGGGGCTGCTTTCAGTCGTAACCTGGCTCCCTCTGCTCCTGCTTTTCTTCCTGGAAGCGGGGCTCGCCAGCGGAAACTGGCTCTGGCCGCATCTGTGGATGGCCGGCGCTATCCTGCTAGCTTCCTGGGTCTGGATTGTGGTACTAGCCGCAGTTGCCTTGGCGATTTCTGCTTGGGTGAAGTGGCGGATCGTGGCTACCGCGGTGACCTACGCGCTATTTTTCGTGCCCGCGGGGTTCGGAGAAGCTTTCGACGCGGTGATGCGTACAAATTGGGGCCGCCTGCTGAATCTGCAATACCTGTTCCGCGTGATTGTTTATGACCGCTTTCACCTAACCCTGGACTTCTTCCAGGGCTTCTCGAAGACACCGCTTCCAATTGCCGCGGCTTGGGCGACGTTGTTGATCGTCTGCCTCGCCTCGCTCGCCATCCTGAACCGCCGACTACGCGCTCGCGAGGTGGTACGCGGATGAGAAATGCGAGCGAGCAAATCGTTTTTGAGAATGTCTCCAAGTTTTATGGGGAAGTGCTGGGTGTTAATCGCGTCAATTTGTGTTTGGGGCCGGGGATCACCAGCCTCGTTGGTCCCAACGGCTCCGGCAAGACGACGCTGATGAATCTGCTTACCGGGCTGATCCGTGCCAGCCAGGGACATGTCAGCGTTCTCGGTCTCACTCCCGATGACCCCCTGGAGTTTTTCAAGCGTGTCGGCTATTGCAGCCAGTTTGACTCGTTTCCTCGCTACGTTACCGGACTGGACTTCATCTACGCGCCTCTCCGGCTCCATGGTTTCCCCCCCCACCAGGCCCGGAAGCTAACCGATGAAGCCCTAGAGCGAGTGGGCATGAGCGAAGCCGCAAGACGCAAGGTTGCCGGCTACAGTAAGGGCATGCGGCAGCGCATCCGCCTGGCTCAAGCCATCGCGCATCATCCTTCCGTGCTAGTGCTAGATGAACCGTTGAATGGCCTGGATCCGATGGCTCGTGCCGAAGCGATCGCACTTTTTGAGGCCTTGGGCAAGAAAGGAATGCACGTTGTCATCTCCAGCCACATTCTCGAGGAAGTGGACCGCATTTCCGATCGCGTAGTACTGATGAGCCACGGTTATGTTGTGGCTGAAGGCCAGATCCAGGAGGTCCGGCGAGAGGTTAAGGACCACCCTATGCAGATATTGGTGCGCTGTTCCAACCCTGCGAAGCTAGCCGCTGAAGTTTTCGTGCTCAATCACGTGGTGGAAGCCAAAATCCAGAACGATGGTCGCGGCGTGCTGGTTCGGACGCGCGACGCCGAGCAGTTTTACCTGCTGCTGAACAGGGTGGTGTCGAAGGGCGAAGTTGAGGTGGATGCGGTCGCGCCTGCCGACGACGACGTGAACTCGATCTATCAGTATTTGATCGGTTCCGACCGGGGGAACCAATGAGTGGGCGGAGGCTGTTTTGGCGTTTTCGGCAATGGGTCAGCAAACAGTCCTGGCAGTTGTGGGCAGAACAAACGGGGATCCTGGCACGGATCGAGCTGCGGCGGAATTTTTTGGCGCGGCGCGGGTTCTGGATCTACTTATTAGCTTTTGCCCCAGCCGCGATCGTCGGGTTGCATGCCCTGATCGATGGCCCACGTCGTATCTGCACCGTCTCCGCCGATACAGAGGTTCTGGCCGGCATCTTCAATTTCTACTATCTCCGGCTGGGAATTTTCTTCGGCTGCATGGGCATCTTCACGTGGCTATTTCGCGGGGAAATCGTGGAACGCACCCTGCATTACCAGTTCCTGGTTCCGGTCAGAAGGGAAGTGCTGGTGCTGGGAAAATTTCTCGCCGGCGCCATCACTGCAATTCTTCTTTTCGGCATCAGCGTGCTGTTGTCGTTCTATTTCATGTATGTGCACCTGGGTCCCGCAGGCCGGAGCTATGTTTTAGACGGCCCCGGACTCCATCAGTTCTGGTCGTACCTGCTGGTGACCGCCCTGGCTTGCCTTGGATATGGCGCTCTGTTTCTCGCTCTCAGCTTGATTTTCAAGAATCCCATCGTTCCCGGGGCGTTGGTGATGGGCTATGAAGCGATCAACCCGGTGCTGCCTTCGATTCTGCAGAAGCTCAGCATAATCTTCTATCTGAAGCAACTCTTGCCGGTTGAAATACCAACCCAGGGATTCCTGGCTCTGTTCACGGTGGTGGCCGAGCCGGTCACACCGTTTGTTTCTGTTCTGGGGCTGCTGTGCCTGACGGCAGCGATCCTCATCTTCGCTTGTTTCCGCATACACCGACTGGAAGTGACGTACAGCACGGATTGAGAGTCGACCTCGAGGGCTCGGCTGCTAATATTTCTCCACTACTGTAATTTTGTGAACCACCTATGAATCGTCGCGAATTCTCGTTTCTGGTGGCAGGCACTGTGGTGTCGGGTGCGTTACCCAAGTGCTCGGCAATTGTTGCCAGTGCGCAAGCCGTCGCTGACACCAGCGAAATTTCTCCTCAGACGGATGAACTGTACCGGAGATGGCTTGTATTGGACTGCAACTCCGCGCCTCCGCTTGAAGAGAAGCTGCCACTGCCGCAATCAGACCTCGACATGGCGCGCAACTCTGGCGTCAGCGTAGTCAAGATGACGTTGGGAGGATTTGGCAGCGACTTCGCCGGGACAGTGGACGAAATCGCCTGGGTCCAGCGGCTGATAGAGATGCATCCCGACTATTTCCTGCAGGTGCGGCTCGCAGAAGATATGGAGCGCGCCCACCGCGAGAAGAAGATGGGGATCATCTTCTCGTTTGAAGGTGTGAGCATGCTGGAGGACAAAGTTGACCGCATCGAGGTATTTCGGAACCTGGGGGTGCGCGTGATGCAGCTCTCGTATAACGGCAAGTCGGTTTTCGGAGCCGGCGTACTGGAGCCAAACGCCGGCGGGCTGACAACGCTTGGGCAAGACGCCGTAAAGAAGATGAATGAACTGGGAGTAGCGATTGACCTCAGCCACAGCAATCCCAAGACGACCACAGATGCCATGGCGGCATCCCGCAAACCCGTCATCATTTCTCACGCTGGCTGCAGTGCCATTCATGCGCACCCGCGCAACAAGACGGACGAACAAATCCGAACTCTGGCGGACAAGGGAGGCGTGATGGGAATCTATGATCTGCCCTTTCTGGCACCGTCTCCCAGACAGCCGACGGTCGAAGACTATATGGCACACGTCGAACGCGCGTTGAAAGTGGGTGGCGAAGACCACGTCGGAGTAGGCAGCGATGCAGGAGTCTCTCCGTTTGACACCAGCCCAAAAGCACTCGCCGAGTTCAAGAAGTCGCAGGAGGCGCGCGTGAAAGCGGGCGCCGCTGCACCGGAAGAAGATCGTTATCCCTACGTCGTTGGACTCAATACGCCGCTAAGGCTGGAAGTCATAACCGATCAACTCCTGAAACGCGGCTACTCACCGAGGGTGACTGAGAAGGTTGTTGGTGCAAACTTTGCGAGAGTGCTGCGGGAAATCTGGTCATAGCAGTAAACCGTTTTGAATACGGTGCTGTTAAAATCTGAGAGAGTTCAGCAGATTATGGCCATGAAGAAAACCAGCGAGGATTGGAAAAAGCAGCTTACTCCTGATCAGTACGCGGTCTGCCGCGAAAAGGCCACCGAACGGCCATTTACCGGCGAATACTACCAGACCAAGGATCCAGGAACTTATAAATGCGTCTGCTGCGGTGCGGATTTGTTCAGTTCGGATAGCAAGTTCGACTCAGGTACCGGTTGGCCGAGTTTCTGGGAACCCATTAACGGATCTAGTATCAAGACCGACGAGGACAACAGCCACTACATGCGGCGTACCGAAGTGCTGTGCGGCAATTGCGACGCTCATCTGGGCCATGTGTTTCCCGACGGACCCAACCCAACCGGACTTCGCTACTGCATTAATTCCGTGGCGCTCAATCTGGAAAAGAAGAAGTAGCTCTCAGTTCTTTTTCGGCTTCAGAGTTTCCCAGTCAGCGTCGGACAATGCCATCCCCAAGCTGTTGAATTCTCCGGCTCCCTGCAGCCACTCGCCTCCGTCAATCGTTACTACTTCACCGTTGATGTAGCCGGCCCTGTCGCTCACCAAGAAAGCTGCCAGGTCGGCGATCTCCTCGGGACGTCCAAATCTTTTGAGGGGAACTCGGTTGATCGCCGCCTCTTCAAATTCCTGGCGTGGGAGTAGGCGCGAAAACGCTCCCTCCGTTCGCACAGGGCCGGGAGAGATAGCGTTGAAGCGAATCCCTCTGCGCCCCCATTCCACAGCCAGGCTGCGCGTGAGCGCGAACACTCCGGCCTTCGAGACCGCTGAGGGCACCACGTATGCTGAACCCGAACCGCTAGAGGCGTAAGTGGCGAGAATGTTGAGCACATGGCCGTTCCGGCCGCTCGCCAGCCATCTCCGGCCGCAGGCCATCGTGCAGTGGATGGTTCCCATCAGCACGATTCCGATTACGGCTTCAAAAGCGCGCAACGACAACTCTTCCGTACGCGCCAGAAAATTGCCAGCGGCATTGTTCACCAGAACATCCAGCGGGCCTTCCCGCCATATCGAAGTCACCATCTGTTCCACCAACTCCGAATCGCGCACATCGCATACGTGTTCATGGATGCTCCCGCCGGTGGCAGCAGACAGCTCCGCTTGCGCCTGCTTCAGCACTTCTTTGCGGCGGCCACAGATATAAACCACAGCTCCCAACTCCAGGAAGCGATGGGCCATGGCCCTGCCGATTCCTGTACCTCCACCTGTCACCAGAATGCGCTTTGCCTTCAGCAGATCAGCGGTGAACATGAGCAGCCTCGATTTGGAGTGGAAATGGAAACGTGAGGCAGGGTATCAGCCAACAGACCGATAGGGAACCACTTCCGGTTATCCCGCGCTGCGCTCCTCAGAAATGGAACCGATATCGCACCTGCACTGCCAGCATGCGCGGATTAGCGAAATGCGTGCCGCCGAACGTATTGCTGTTGTCGAGCAGAAAGCGCTCGTTGAACAGATTTACCGTCGAAAATCTCGCCGAAAAGCGCTCGCCAAAGGACTTTCCGATTGCCAGGTCGAAGGTGGTGTGCGAGGGCAGATGGTCGGGCCCATCACCATCGAGAAAGCCCGAGCCATAGGCCACATTCCATGATGCCCAGGTCCGCCAGGGGAGATTTGTGTTCATGCCCGCTGTAAAAGTGTTGCGCTGGTCATGATCAAGAAAATAGGTGCCTGCGTCTGGAGGAGAAAAGTCTGTCAGCCCGCCGGTGACTCCGCCACTCCCCTCTGCATACTGGTGGGAGTAGGCAAGATAGAACTGAGCCCGGTTGAACAAGCGAGGGGATTTGACCGTCGCCTCCCAGCCGCGAATGCGGGCGTGATCGATGGTCAGGGGAAAGAAGATGTTGGAATTGCCAAGCACGTCGTGATCG
>DASPRM010000131.1 GCA_035624455.1 Terriglobales bacterium | reverse complement strand
ACACCATGGTCGATCAGTTTGGAACTCCGCACACGGACAAACTGCACCTGGTCGAACGCTACAGGCTCATCGACTATGAAGCCGCGAACGTAATATTGAAGCGCGGCGCGAAAGAAAATGCGACCACCCTCAGAAATGACTCCGGAGTACTCCCCGATCTGAATTCGAGGGAAAAGAACCTGCAGCTCGACTTCATGGTCGAGGATGAAGGGGCCTTCACGACACCGTGGTCGTCGACCATCATCTATCGCCCCGGCGTGGGTGAGGGGACATCAAATGCGTTTCCGGAAGATGTGTGCGCCGAAAATCCGCATGAATTGGCCCGGCAGGCGGCAGTGCCGACTGCGGACAAGCCGGATTTCTAGGTACCATCCGCCGCGTCGAGGTTTCGTGACACGTCCATAGCGCCTTCCATTTGGCGCAGGGTGGCGCGCGCCTTGCGCGAGACGACGATGATGACGGCCAGGAGACACAGCGCCGCGGGCAGCGCCAGCGCCAGGCTGAGGGGCGACCCGGTTTCGCTGAGCATGGCGGCCCGCCCGAGTGAGCCGAGATAGACGTAAAGACAGATCTGGGGAATGCTGAAAAAGAAAGACGCCAGCACAAAAACCTGGAAACTGATTCGCGTCAGGCCGAACAGATAATTCTGCGAGAAGGTCGGCATTGCGCCGGCAAAGCGCATCAGGCCGACGAGCCGCCAGCCTTCGCTATCGATCGCAGCCATGATGGCCCGCGATTTTGGGCGCGCGTCCAGGATCCGGTGTAGCCGTGCAGCGAACAGGTAGCGCGCCAGCAGATATCCGATCGCGCCACCTAAAGTGGTGCTGGGCAGGATCACTGGAATCGCGACAAGACCGAAAATGGCGCCGCTGGCGATACACAGCGCAGTGCGCGGTATCGGCACCAGCCCCGTTACCACGAAAATTGCCGCGAGGACCGCCAGGCCGTTCAGGTCGTGCTGGCCGTGGGCGCGCAAGAGCGCAATGATGGCGTCCGTGGGATGAGTCCAAACCATTCTTTCACGTAACATGTTGCGGCACTTAGAACGACCGCTTCGGGTGTGCGCCGTGATAAGGCGGCGCTTTTCAGTGGGTGCAAGGCCCACCCGGCAACCGCTCCAGCCGGAAGCAACCGGAGCAGCTATGGAGGCAACGAAATGGCTGAAGCCTTCGGAAAGCGTGTCACGAATTGGTGACAGCGCGAGTGTGCAGGCCGCAACGCGAGTGAACGCCGAGCAAACCTCGAAAAGGTCGATGTGCAGGCCGACCCGACAACCCTATCGGGGAAGGCTGATACGGCTGGAACGGATGAGCGAAGAATACGTCCAGCCGCTGCACCGGGGTAGTGGCGGCAGCATGTACACAAGGAAAGCGCGCGCAACACGGGAAGCCCCAAGGCGTGATTGAGGACGATCAACCGGACGCCCGCGAGGGACAGGCCGGACGCCGTGGGGTGACGGAGAGGTTCGTATTACCGATGAAGCCGGGTAATTCCGGTGGAGGGAAGGGACCTCAGTTCAAGACGAACGCAGCACGTAGTGAAGGACCTGGAGATTGGGCAACCTATCAACTCCGAAGAGTGTTCAGAAACTGCAGATGGCGTTGCACGCAAAAGCGAAGGCAGAAGCCGGCTATCGCTTCTATGCCCTGTACGACAAGATCAGCCGCGAGGACATCCTGGCGCACGCCTACGCTTAGTGCCGCTCCAACAAGGGCGCACCGGGAGTGGACGGGCAGGACTTTGCGGACATCGAGGCGCATGGGGAACAGCGATGGCTCGGCGAACTGGCGCTTGCGCTCAGGCAGGGAACGTACCGACCGGATCCCATCAGAAGAGTGTTCATACCCAAGGCCAACGGCAAACTCAGGCCGTTGGGAATCTCAACCGTGCGGGATCGGGTCTGCATGACAGCAGCGATGCTGGTATTGGAACCGATCTTCGAAGCCGATCTTCCACCAGAACAATACGCCTACCGTACCGGGCGAAATGCCCAACAGGCGGTGGTCGAGGTGGAAGAGCTGCTGTTCCATGGCCACCCGGAAGTCGTAGACGCTGACCTCGCGGACTACTTCGGGAGCATCCCCCATGCCGAGTTATTGAAATCGGTGGCGCGCCGGATTGTCGATCGGCGCGTGCTGCATCTGATCAAGATGTGGCTGGAATGTCCCGTTGAAGAAACCGACGATCGAGGAAGGAAGACGCGCACGACCGAAGCCAAGGACATGCGGCGAGGCATTCCGCAGGGCTCACCCCTCTCACCGCTGCTGGCCAATCTGTACATGCGCCGGTTCGTGTTGGGATGGAAGAAGCTCGGGTTGGAACAAACCCTTGGCACTCGCATCGTGACCTACGCCGACGATCTCGTGATCCTGTGCAAGAAGGGCAACGCCGAAGAAGCGTTGCAGCGACTGCGCGAGATCGCGGGCAAGCTGAAGCTGAAAGTCAACGAAGAGAAGACACGCATCTGCAAAGTACCGGAAGGGGAGTTCGACTTCCTGGGCTACACGTTTGGGCGGATGTATTCAGCGAGAACCGGCCAGGCACGCCTGGGGCACCGGCCCTCGAAGAAGAGCATCAAACGCATGGTCGAGAAAGTCCACGCGCTGACCGCCCGATCGGGGACTTGGCAAGAGACCACGAAGCTGGTGGACGAGTTGAATCGCGCGTTACGCGGATGGGCGAACTACTTCCGAGTAGGAACCGTCAGCAAAGCGTACCGGGCGCTCGACAACTACACAGCTGTGCGGTTGCGCCGGTGGTTGCGCGCCAAGCACAAGGTCAGGCGACGCAAGGGCGGGACTTTTCCACTCTCGCACCTTTACGGGCACTTCGGGCTCGTACGTCTGAGTCGGCTTGGGCACGACGTGCCGTGGGTGAAGGCGTGAAGTTTTGTCCGAGAGCCGGATGCGGGCATTCTGCATGTCCGGTTCGATGAGCGGGGTGTGGAAACGGAGCCACGGTGGAACTTGCGAGGCACCGCCAGACGAAAGAGGCGGCAACAGATAGGTCCCACCTACAGCCACCGCGTCACATCCCGACTCTACCAAAATGCGAACTGGCGCGATTGGCACGCAGCGTCCGAAATGATCTCAATAGCGGTCAATCTTCATGGATGGCTGATAGGCTGAGATTCGCCAGTAAAGAGTTTAGACCCGCTTTCACCTGGCTCATCGCAACGGATCGTTATCGAGCAAGAAACCATCCGCGATCGCATCCCTGGTCGCAGGATCGGGACCCTTGCCCTGTGCAAACAGAGCTTCTTCAATCCGCCGGCCATGCAGAATCCCCGGTAGACCAAAATTGCCCTCGACGCAGCGAGGCTCGGGATAGATTCGGTTGTCCTGATCGCTTTGTCTGGTGAATTCCTGCTTCACCGTCCACGGGCGGGTCCAGACAGTGGGATCTTCGATGGTGACCGCATATTCCAGCGTTTTTGGCCCGGTGCGCGTCCAGCGTTCGACGAGATGGAGATTCTCACGCGAACCCTGATAATCCGTCTTTGGACTGAAATTCGTCACGTCAATGACGAGTGTGTTGCCTTCCCAGTGGCCGCGTACCATTGACGGATATTACGAGGCAGATGCGGTGTCCCGTTCATGACAATATTGCGCTGCCATCCCTGTCCCTGGCCGACATCGTAGAACATCGTGATGCCGCCTGGTGTCTGAACTATCCTACGGAAGCTGCCGCCAAAGGCGGTACCGAATTCCGGAAGCCCGCCGGTGAGACAGCGCTCCGCGAGAGAAACGTCCTCAGGATTATTGTGCCGGTTGTAGCGTCCGGTGACATAGCGCGGCGGCGGAGCATTGCGGAGAGGCGAAGGCTTGGGATCGTATTTTCCCCCAGCGCAAGCGGCCTCTTTGTTCTTGCAGGTTTCGGTGGACTGCAGCATTGCGAGACGGAAATCGCGTTCGGCCGCAGCAATTTTTTTTGCCTCCGGCGTGAGTTCCGGGATCCGCCCATTGGGCGGATCGACAATCATCGAGGTGCGCAGGCCGAC
>DASPRM010000130.1 GCA_035624455.1 Terriglobales bacterium | reverse complement strand
AACGCCGGGTGTCTCCATGATCGCCTTCTCGACTTCCCTGGCAGCATCCGAGGAACGTTGGAGCGAGGACGCGTTCGGCAGTTGCAAGCCGGCATAGATGTACCCCTGGTCCTCATCGGGGAGGAAGCTCTTGGGGATCCTCTTGCCAAAGAAAGCTGCACCTACGGTTAGCAGGGCGAGCAAGAGAAACGCAAACCCGGCCTTACGGATCAGGTGTCCGCACCAATTCACGTACCCGTCGGTGGCGCGCCCGAAGATACGGTTGAACCAGCGGAAGAAGGCGCCGAGGGGGCCGCGCGCCGGCTTCCTGGGGCGCAGCAGCAGGGCGGAAAGTGCCGGACTGAGGGTCAGCGCATTGAACGCCGAGAAGAGCACCGAAATCGCGATTGTGACTGCAAACTGTTTGTAAAGCTGACCGGTGATACCAGGAACGAAGGCTGTCGGAACGAATACGGCGGCCAGAATGAGTCCGATAGCAACTACAGGCCCGGAGACTTCCTCCATCGCCTTGATGGTCGCGTCGTGGGGTGTCATTCCGTGCTCGATATGGTGCTCCACGGCCTCCACGACGACAATCGCATCATCGACGACTAGTCCAATCGCCAAGACGAGCCCAAAGAGCGACAGGGTGTTGATGGAGAACCCAAGCACTGGAAAGACCACGAAAGTTCCAATCAGAGAGACGGGAACCGCTAGCAAAGGGATAAGCGTTGCTCTCCACCCCTGAAGAAAGATGTACACCACCAAAATGACTAGAACTAGAGCTTCGAGCAGGGTCTTGTAGATTTCATCGATGCCGGCCCTGACCGCGAGCGTTGTATCCAGCGCCACAATGTAGTCAAGCCCCTGAGGGAACCTCCGTTTCGACTCCTCCATCATCTTTAGGACGGCGTCTCGCGTCTGCAGCGCATTACTACCCGGCGTGAGGTAGAGCGCTATAAGGGCCGCTGGTTGGGCAGGCTTGCCTTCTTCTGCCACTCCCAACCGTGCAAGATAGGAATAATATTGCGATCCCAATTCCAGGCGCGCGACATCCTTCAGCCGAAGAATTGAACCGTCGGGCTGGGCGCGGATGACGATCTCACCAAACTCCTCGGTCGTGGGCAGACGCCCAGGAGCCCGCACGTTATAGGTGAATTGCTGACCAGAAGGAACGGGCTCCCCTCCAACCTGGCCAGCGGGATTGACCTTGTTTTGGGCCTTGACTGCGTTCGTGATGTCAGAAACTGTCACTCCCAGGTTCGCCAACTTGTCAGGATTCACCCAAATGCGCATGGAATAGGGTCCTGCGCCATATATCTGGACCTGAGAGACACCTGATATACGGGTCAGTGCGTACTGCAAATTGATAGTGGCATAGTTAGCCAGGAAAATGTTGTCGTATACGCCGCTGGGCGAGTAGAGGTCGAGCAGCATGAAGGGCGCGGTCGTACCCGGCTGCACAATTACACCCTGCTGGACCACGTCGCTCGGCAACTGGGAGTTGGCTTGCGCAGTCCGCATCTGTGCCAGAATCTGGTCGGTGTTGACATCGGTCCCAAGCTGGAAATCCACGTACAGGGACATCCCTCCTCCCGAGCTGGCGCTCAAGGAGTACATGTAGTTCATGCCGCTGACGCCTGACATCTGCTGCTCAATCGGAGTCGCAACCGACTCAGCGATTGTTTGGGCATCCGCACCGGGATAGGTCGCTTTCACCTGGATCATCGGGTCGGCGATGTTCGGGAACTGCGACGTGGGCAGCTTGAGCACCGAGACCACGCCGACCAGCACCATCAGAATGGAAATGACCATGGCGACGATGGGCCGATTGATAAAGAATTTGGACATGGTCAGATGCCCCCGCCCGCACCGGCTACATACGGCTTCGGAATGACTGGAATGCCTTCCCTTGCTGACTGCGCCATCTGTGCTGCTGCCGTCTGGACCTTCTGGATCCCTTCGACCACAACCCGATCGCCCGGCTTCAATCCCTCAGTGATGATCCAGTTCCGCCCGACGCGATCCCCTACCTTGACCGGCCGGAACATTGCCTTGTTGTCAGGCGTGAGCACAATGATCTGGTATTCCGACTGCACCTCGATTACGGCCGTCTGTGGAACAAGCAGGGCGTTCTTGTTTTCGCCAATCTTGATCCGGACTCGGCCGAAACCGCCCGGACGCAGAACGGCGCCCGGATTGGGAAATTCAGCCGCCAACTGGATGGTGCCCGTCTGTGTGCCAACCTGACGATTTACGTAGATGATCGTACCTTTCTGCGAATAAGGGATGTCATTGGCCTGGATGTACTCCACCACTAATGCACTTCTGCGCGCGGCTTGGCTGACCTTGCCCGCGATGATTGCTGTCACTTGTGGCGCAAAACTGAGAAAAAGGCTTTCACTAACGCTGAAGTACGCCCATATCGGATCCACTCGCGAAACGGTCGTCATTTTGGTGTTAGTTCCCACCAAATCGCCGATCTGGGAGTTGGATACGCCGGCGATGCCGTCAATGGGCGAATAGATCTTGGTCCAACCGAGATTCAGCTCCGTGTTTGCAAGATTGGCCTTCCTGGATTTCACCTCGGACCTCGAGGCAGCCTGATTGGCTAGGTCCGTATCGAGCTGCTTCTGCGGGATCGCATTTTGGGCGGCCAGCGGGGTATCGCGCTGGACATCGGCATCGTACCTAGCGAGATTAGCTTCGGAGAAGCCTAACTGCGCCTTGGCTTGGTCCAGCTCAGCCTGGTACTGCCGCGGGTCGAGCTCAAACAGAAGCTGGTCCTTCTTGACGA
>DASPRM010000129.1 GCA_035624455.1 Terriglobales bacterium | reverse complement strand
TTCAACATAGAGAGTCTTTATTACAAAGCCGTGAAAGACGCGGTTCGTTGTAACTCAGGTCAGGCACCGACCAGGCGCGCGTACCCGGGCGGCGAGACTTGGAGTGGAGCAGGGCTTCAGCCCTGCCTTTGTGCAATGCATGATAACCCAGGCTTCAGCCGCTGAGGGAAGCTCGCTCTGTACTGAATCAGACTCTCAGAGGCTAAAGCTATGCGCCTGGATGCCCGCCTAAAGGCCTGCTCCACCCGTCGAAGCGCAATCAGGTTTCAGCCGGCTCCAGCTCTTTTGCGATCTGCGGAATCACGGCCTCCAGCAAGGCAACGAATTGGCCCTTCACCCTCTCTCCAGTCTCAAGCACTTCTTTGTGATGGAGCGGCTGGTCGAGCATACCGGCCGCCATGTTGGTCACGCACGAGATCGCTAGCACGCGCATGCCGATGTGGCGCGCGGTAATCACCTCCGGCACCGTCGACATGCCAACAACATCAGCGCCGAGCACGCGAAAGGCGCGAATCTCCGCCGGAGTTTCATACGAGGGGCCGGACACCGCGACGTACACGCCCTCGTACACATCAAGATTGATCTTCTTTGCCTGCTCCAGCGCGATTTTGCGGAATTTGCGGTCGTAGGCCATGGTGAGGTCGGGAAAGCGGAGACCGAATCTCTCATCGTTATCGCCGATCAGCGGATTCGATCCCTGCAGGTTGATGTGGTCCGACAGCACCACCAGCGCACCCTGCTTATAGCTCGTGTTAATGCCGCCCGCCGCGTTGGTGAGGATGACAGCCTTCACACCGAACCTGCCCAGCACGCGGATCGGAAAAACCACTTCCGGCAGCGAATAGCCTTCGTAGAAATGAACGCGGCCCTGCATAAGCGCCACTGCAACCTGGCCGACTCTCGCCATTACGAGCTGCCCAGCGTGACCGATGGCTGTCGAGCGCGGAAAGTGCGGGATTTTTGCGTAGGGAATACGCACCGCGTTGGGGAGATCGTCAGCGAACGATCCCAGGCCGGAGCCCAGTACGACCGCGATTTTGGGAGCAAGCTTGGTGCGCGCGCGGATGAACTTTGCCGCCTCACCAGCGAGCTCGTAATCATGCAGCTCTTTTTTCTTTGCAGTTGGCTTCATCGCATCAGTAGTCCAACGATAGAGGCCGACATCAGGTTGGCCATGGTGCCCGCAATCATGGCGCGAATCCCGAGCTTGGCAAGTTCAGTGCGCTTATTGGGAGCCAGCGCGCTGATGCCGCCAATCTGAATTCCAATGGAGCTGAAGTTGGCAAAGCCGCACAGGGCGAAGGTGGAGATGGTCACGGAGCGAGGATCGAGCGCGCTCTTTTCCAGACCCAGCTTAGAGAACGCAACCAGTTCGTTGATCACCATGCGCGTGCCCAGCAGATCGCCAACGCTGACGCAGTCTCGCCATGGCACTCCAATGAGAAAAGCGACGGGAGCGAAGATGACGCCAAAGATCCTTTCCAGGCTGGAGGGGAACCATGGGAAGCCGTGCGCGGCGAGCCAGTTGTGTGTGCCGCCGAGAATGCCATTAAGAAGAGCAATGAGTGCGATAAACGAGATCAGGATGGCGGCGACGTTTAGCGCCAGGTGAAGGCCGTCAATGGTGCCGCGCGCGATAGCGTCGAGCGCGTTGCCATCCTTCTTCTCTACCTCCAGTTCGACTTTGTGCTCCGCTTCGCTGATCTTGCCTGCCTGAGGCGCGGTGACTGGCTGCTCGGTCTCAGGCACCAGCATTTTGGCCATGAGAATGGTTCCCGGAGCCGTCATGATTACGGCGCTCAGCAGATGTTCGGCTTTGATTCCGAACGCGATGTATGCAGCCATAATGCCGCCGGAAACGTGCGCCATGCCCGCAGTCATAATGGTCATCAGCTCCGAGCGAGTCATCACAGGCAGAAATGGGCGGATGGTCAGCGGAGCCTCGGTTTGTCCCATGAAAATGCTGGCGGCTACGTTCAGCGATTCCGCTCCGCTGGCGCCCAGAAACCGCACCATCACTTTAGCTAGCTGGTGAATGATGAACTGCATGATGCCCCAGTAGTAGAGCAAGCCAAAAAAAGCGGCAATAAAGATAATCGTGGGCAAGACCTGGAAGGCGAAGGAAAATCCCATGTTCGAGACCCTCTTGCCGATTTCGCCAAACACGAACCCGGAACCGACGTAAGAGTAGCCCAGCAGCTTGTCTACTGCGTTGCCAGCGGCTTGAAAGATTATTTTTCCGATTCGAAAGCGCAGCACAAAGATCGCGAACATAACCTGCAGCGCCAGTCCCCAGGCAACCGTCTTGACACGGATGGCGCGACGGTTGGTGGAAAAGGCATAAGCCAGCGCCAGCAGAACCACCATACCCAGAAGTCCAATGAATCGCACTCGTTCTCCTTAGGTGAGCCGCGCTATTCAATGATCTGATGGACCAGCTTGCGCTCGCCCGCCGGCGGCTTCTCCCGAATCTGATACGCATTGCGCAACAATTCCTGAGCCTCATCCAGGCGGGCATCGGAGTTGAAGCCGACAGTGCAAAGTGATTCGCCCGCATTCACCCAATCTCCGAGCTTCTTGTGCAGAATCAGGCCCGCAGCGTGATCGATGGTGTCTTCCTTTTTCTCCCGGCCGCCGCCCAGAACCACACACGCCGTTCCGATCCACTCAGCCTGCATCCCGGCCACGTATCCGCTCGTGGAACTCTTGAATTCCAGTTGCGTGCGAGGGCGTGGCAGGCGCTTCAGGTCATCCACTACTCCTGGATCTCCTCCCTGCAGGCTGATAATCTGCCGCAGCTTTTCTTTTGCCGCGCCGGAGCGGATCGTGTCCGCCGCAATCTTCCGCCCCTCCTCCACACTGTCGGCTCGCTCTCCGAGATAAATCATCCAACCCGCCAGCTCCAGGCATAAATCGCGCAAGTCTTCCGAGCCGCCGCCTTCCAGGATGTGCACGCTCTCCTCGACCTCGAGTGCATGGCCGACATAGCGGCCCAAAGGCTGGTTCATGTCGGTGATGAGCGCGACCACTCTTTTGCCCATTCGTTTCCCGGTATCCACCATCAGACGGGCCACGTTGACCGCGTCTTCCTCCTTCTTCATGAAGGCGCCGGTGCCAGTCTTCACATCCAGAACCAGAGCATCGATGCCCTCGGCGAGCTTCTTGCTCATGATCGAGGCGCAAACCAGGTAGGGGCTCTCCACTGTGCCAGTCACATCGCGCAGGGCGTAAATGCGTTTGTCGGCGGGAGCGACCTCCGCTGTCTGGCCAATCAGCGCGCATCCACATTTCTTCAGCACCTTGCGGAAATCGTCCAGCGACAAGTTGACGTTGAATCCGGCAATCGATTCCAGCTTGTCCAGAGTGCCGCCGGTATGGCCGAGCCCGCGTCCGCTGATCATCGGGACGTACACGCCAGCAGCGGCCGCAATGGGGGCAATGACCAACGATGTCTTATCTCCAACGCCGCCGGTCGAGTGCTTATCTACTTTCTTGGCGGGAAGCTCGGAAAAATCCAGCACCTCACCGGAGTGCAGCATGATGTCAGTGAGGGCAGCGGATTCGGCCTGGCTCATGCCGCGCAGCAGCACCGCCATGAGCCAGGCCGCCATCTGGTAGTCAGGAATCGTGCCTGCAGTGTAGCCATTGACGATCTGCTGGATCTCCTCCCAGCTATGTTCGCCACCATCGCGTTTCTTGCGAATCAGATCGACAACGCGCATAACGTTCTATCTCTCAAAACGAAAATCCTGCCGGCAGCATGCGTTCGGCGGTGGATTCTTCTATACCGTCTTTCCCCTGAAACAGAACCGCGGCATGTGGACCGAACTCGAAAATCACCTGCCGGCAGGCCCCGCAGGGCGAACACGGCACGTCGTTGCCATTGAGAACGGCCACGCCGCGCAGTCGCATTCCCGGCCCCTCTGCCGCAACCGCCGCCACGATCGCCGAGCGCTCAGCACAAATCGTCAGACCGTAAGAGGCGTTCTCCACGTTTCCGCCGGTATAAATATTGCCAGCCTCAGTGAGAATGGCCGCCCCGACGTGAAACTTGGAGTACGGTGCATAAGCGTTGTCCAGCGCCTTGCGGGCTGCTTCAATGAGATTGCGGCTCTCCTCCGCAGTGAGAGGCGCTACGGACATCGGCTTCCCGGATTCGCGGACATAAAAGTTCTCCTGAGCAGCCACAACCTCTTGCCGCTGCCGGAGGCTTGCTAGACTGGCAAAATGGAAAAAATGTCCTGCCGCAAACTGAAAGGGGGATTAAAGGCGATGAGAAGGCGTGCGTCAAGAGTTCTCATCGCTCAACTCCTGGTTCTTTTTTGCGAAGTCTTATTCTGCGCAACCCAAGCGGCTTGGGCACGCGGCCCCCGATTCGAGATTTCCTTTCTTGCCTCGGTTCACGAGCAGCCGATCACCGGCCGGGTATTCGTCATCCTGGCGAAAAAGAATAATAAGGAGCCGCGCTTGCAAATCGGCGCATGGTATCAGCGGACCCCCTTCTTCGGCCTGGATGTCAGCGAGATCAAACCCGGACAGCGAATCCTGCTGCAGAGCACCGCTTCCGGGTTTCCCCTGGCCGGCCTGAAAGACCTTCCCGAAGGCGATTATTTCGTGCAGGCATTAATGAGTGTTTATACGCGCGTGCAACGCGCTGACGGCAAGACCCTGTGGGTGCACCTGGATCAGTGGGAGGGGCAGGACTTCACCCGCTCTCCCGGGAATCTCTACAGCGAAGTCCAGAGAGTTCACCTCGATTCAAGCTCATCGCAGACATTCAAGCTCTCTCTGAGTAAAGTCATTCCGCCCATTGAACTCCCGGCGGACACAAGCTGGGTCAAGCACATCAGAATTCAAAGCCAGATGCTCACGCATTTCTGGGGAACGCCAATTTATCTCGGCGCCACTGTCCTCCTTCCCAAGGATTACGAGCAGCACCCGGACGTGCGCTATCCCGTCATCTACATACAGGGTCACTTCAGCCTGAGAGCGCCATTCAGCTTTCCAGACAAGGAAGGCGACGACGGCGGACTTCCCGCCGATGCTTCTCTGGCCCATGCCTGGCGCTCGGACAACTTCCCGCGCATGATCGCTGTCACTCTTCAACATCCCACGCCTTTCTTCGATGATTCCTATGCCGTGAACTCGGCCAACAACGGCCCTTATGGCGACGCCATCATGCAGGAGTTGATCCCGTATCTGGAGGATCACTTCCGCATCTTGCGCCAGCCGTATGCGCGCCTGCTGACCGGAGGTTCGACAGGAGGATGGGAGTCGCTGGCGCTCGAAGTTTTCCACCCTGATTTTTTCGGCGGCGCCTGGACCTTCTATCCTGATCCCATCGACTTCCACCGCTATGGCATGGTGGACATCTATGAAGATGAAAGCGCTTTTGAAGTACCGGGGTTTGCCCCGCCCGCACCAGAGCGTCCCCTGATGCGCACCCCAGAAGGTCAGGTCACCCTCACAATGCGCCAGATGAGCCAGTTTGAAGCTGCGCTCGGTTCCCATGGGCGCTCCGCCCAGCAACTCGAGGCCTGGGAAGCTGTCTATGGTCCTATCGATGAGGATGGCTATCCAAAGCCGGTCTGGAACAAGGAGACCGGCGAGATCGATCACGCGGTTGCCACCTACATGCGCGATCACGGCTACGATCTGCGCGCCTACCTGGAAAAACACTGGTCGGAGATCGGCAACCAGCTCGACGGCAAAATCCACATCTATTGCGGCGATATGGATGACTACTACCTGAATCTTGCGGTGTACAGGATGGAAGACTTCCTGACGAATATAAGCCCCCCGGCGCATGCCACGTTCGCCTACGGACGCCCGATGAAAGGACACGGCTGGCAGCCGATGACGAACGCCGACTTAGTCAGGATGATGGCAGACCACGTAACCAAGCACCTGCCCGCCGCCGAGAAGACAGTGGCGCAGCAATACTAAGGATTTCGACCTGGAATTGCACTGGACGGCGATACACCGACCCAGCCGACAGGGCACGTTCCGTCGGGAGGCACGGAGCGTTGGCATCCGCGCTCGGAATTCCGAAGGTCACTGTGGGTTTGGGTGCAAACATCTCTCTCGGGGTGAGAGACCAGACGAAAATGCGGAGCAGTTCGAGAGCGTCTAACCGCCGGGCGTCGCCGATAGCTGTCGTACCATCGCCATATCACAAATAATCCGGATCAGCTCTGAAACCCTCTTACATTCGGGCCTTCACCGATAGCTTCTCAACACGCCAGTTTCAAGCTGATGATACTCAATCCTTCCTACTTGTCTCCGCATCTATAAGTAACAGCATAGGCCTTATGTCGATTGCAGTCGGAGATCTGATCGGTGAATACGAGGTAATCGGGGAGCTGGGAGCAGGTGGCATAGGCAAGATCTTCAAGGTCCGCCATCGTATCTCTCAGCGTGTCGAGGCACTGAAGATCCTTCTGCCAGACCTCCGACAGACCCAGGAACTCGCAGAGCGATTCACTCGCGAAGTCCGAGTCGTCGCCAGCCTTCATCACCCCAATATCGCGCTGCTTCACACTGCGTTCCAACACCAGGACCAGTTGGTCATGGTCATGGAGTTCGTGGAAGGCGAGACCTTGGGCGCCAAGAGAGGGCGCATCAGCTTGTGGCAAGGCCTCGACTACATATCGCAGGTGCTGGGATCATTGGCTTATGCCCATCGCCGTGGCGTAGTGCACCGGGATATCAAGCCCTCGAACATCATGATCACGGCGGACGGGCAGGCGAAGCTACTCGACTTCGGGTTGGCGGCCAGCAATCGCGAGGCCGGGCTCACGTCATCCGGAGCCGTATTGGGGTCGATTCACTACATGTCGCCCGAGCAGGTGAGCGGTGAAAAGGTAGACCTGAGGTCCGACATCTATTCACTGGGGGTCACCTTATACGAAGTAATTACGGGACGGGTGCCGTTTTACGGCAAGGGCGAGTATGCGTTGCTGACTGCTCACCTGAAGGAGGCGCCGCGGCCGCCCTCAGAGTTAAACCCCGACGTTTCGGCTGAGCTCTCCGCAATCGTTCTTAAAGCGTTAGCTAAGAGTCCGGGCGAACGTTTCCAGTCGGCAGAGGAATTCCTGCAGGCACTGGACGCTGTCCGCATGGCACAAACCGCAAGTCTGCAAAAACCCGCGCCTCTCTCCAGGGGGAGCGCGACAACTTCTCAGATAGGCCCAGTATCCCCGAGAGCCGGCAACCATGCTTTCGAGCCTGCTGTGCTGGAGCGTGTCAGCAAAGACCTTGCTGAGTACGTGGGACCTATTGCCAAGGTGATCGTAAAGCGTGCCGCGGTCAAGAATGCGACCCTCGACGAGCTTTACCGCTCTCTGGCAGAGGAAATCGACTCCAGCCAGGCGCGCGAGCGGTTCTTGCGTTCCAAGCCGGTGAACGGTTCCTAGAACCCGCATCACTCATTCAGCATCTTCAGCGCCTTCGACAAGCTCACACACATGCGGTTGAAAGAAGCAGTCACTGTGCCTATCTCATCGGTGCTGTGAACCGGCAACTCGGGTAAATCCTTGTCCCCTTTGCTGATCTTGTCCGCTGCGTGCGAGAGTCGGCGCAATGGCCGGATCACCATGTAGTACAGCGCTGCATCCATAGCCGCCAGCGTCAGCAGGAAGATCACGGTTAGATACGTCATCAGACGGCGGAATGCCCGATTTGCGATCCCTACCGGAACTGTCATGGGCACGGATACGATTTGCGCAGCGTTGATCTCATTCAGCTTCCAGCCAAAACCGTTGGCAGTGCCATAGGTTTGCACAATCGTTGCCGGAGCGGTTTCTGGACGATCGTGACAGTCCAGACATTCCTTCCCAACTGCAATAGGGTGAGCCAGGTACAGAGAGCGTCCTGTCGGGGTTTCGCGTTCACCTACAAGTTCCCTTTGCCCGGGATGATTGCGGAAATACTGAATCAAGTCTGACTCCCATTCCACGGCCCGGTCGCGGGGATTGGAAGGATTAAGTGCGGCTTCCTTGTATGTGTAGTCCGGATATTTCCCGTGCAGGCGAGCAAAAGTCACCGTCGCAGCATAGAAAGGAATCGTTTGCGGCAAGAAGGTCGTTAGGTGCCGCGGATTTTCTTCCAGAAGCGGCGTCAGCTCCTGCGCTGTGTATTCGCGAGTCGAACTGGCACTCTCGACCATCAACTGAGCCTGTTGCAGAACCTGATCGCGCGCGTTCGACATGAGGAAGCTGTAGGACATGTACGCGATCACGGCAAGACCAACGCCGAATAAAATCACGAGTATCAAGTTAAATTTGGCAACCAGCTTCATGCGCTTGCTCCTTGACCTGAGGTAAGAATAATCCGAGCACAGTTCTCCTCAAAAGCCTCGCCAAATGAAACCGATACCCTTGCCGTCGGAGCATTCTGCAACAACAGATCCCTCGCTACACTCGGGATTTCGCCAGCGGGTTCCCGCTTCGCTCACGCCCGCAAACCGGCCTCAACTTGACGTCGGGAACAGCGGCTGTAAAATGCCGCCTGCTTGAGTGCAACTTGAGGTTCAGCGCGAAGCTGTGGAGGAAAACATGCCAAGGGTGAGGACGATGCTCATGACTACCGTATCGCTGGTGGCGATCGCGTGCACGGCAGGGGCTCAGAAAAAACTATCGGACTCCGAATACACCACGCAGGCTCTCTCCGCTGCACCGAAGGGCGTTGCCGATGGCGCCGCAGTGGTCCGGGTCGAAAGCGATGGGAGCATGCGCACCCTGCGGGAGGGAAAGAACGGGTTCACATGCATGGTTATGGGCACGGACAAGATGTGCAACGACGCTAACAGCATGGAATTCATCCATGCCATGATGAGGCACGAGCCACCGCCAAATAAGGTCGGCATTTCCTACATGCTGGCTGGCGACGAGGGTGCGAGCAATACCGATCCCTACGCCACGGGCAAGACTGCGGACAATCATTGGATCGTTACCGGCCCCCACATCATGGTTTTCGGTCCGCCCAGCAAGACCCTGGGTTACACAGAAGCTCCCGACCCCGATCCCACCAAGCCGTACATGATGTGGGCGGGTACGCCATACGAACATGCAATGATTCCGGTTTCGGCTAAGAAATAGCGATTTCATAGCCACCCTCCGCCAAAAGAGGGCGGAAGGGTTGGGCTCCCAGGGCCGGACTACCGCATCTGCAGGCTCTTGAGCATGCGCTCGTAGGTGGGGCGAAGCACAGTAAAGTCCTTGTCGGGAGATATGAAGACGGCATAGAGAACTGTGCCGTCCCCGCGCGGTAGGATGACGAGCCAGTCGTGCTCCTGAACCGGTTGGCCCGAACTATCTCGCAAGGGGGAGCGGCCCATAAGGTCCACCGAGCGTCCAGTGATGCCGTTCACACGAATCTCCTGCTCGGTGCCTACGGGCCGGAGATCAGGACTGGAGTGCCGCAGAGAATCGATCAGCTCACGGGTAGCTCCGTCGATGGAATTGGAGCTTTCTGGCTGAAAGCCACTGATGATTACGCCGAACGCCACTACATTCTGAGAGACTCCCGCCTCCGGGGCGATGGTAACGTCTGAGGTGGAGTCGCCGAATACGTGCCAATTCTCGGGATAGTTAAGTGTGTAGGCCTGATGCTGGAAGCTGGTGAAATTCGCACTGGGCCGAATTGAATTCGCTGAAATCGTGCCGCCGGAACTATCGGCCGTCGAGCCGGCGCTGGCGTAATGCGCCCGCTGTTGAATTTCCTGCGCACTATAAGCACGCGTGTTCAGCGCGAGCTGATGAATGCGGCTGAATTCTGCGCTGGTGGTGACAAAGTTCTTGCGCGGGAACTCGGCGATCTCCTTCTCCACCGCCTGCACGCGGTTTCCCGGATTGGGGTGATCGCTGAAGAATTGCGAACCGCGCGCTCCGCCCTCTTCCTCCAGCTTGCGGAAGAAGTTGGCCATCTCCACTGGGTTATAGCCAGCGTTGTACATGATGCGAGCGCCAACGGCGTCGGCCTGAGCCTCAGCGTCGCGGGAGTACTTGAGAAAAACCGACCCCAGACCGAACCCGATGCCGGCTGCTGCTAACTGTCCGACCGCACTGCCTCCCAGCAGCCCCCCCAGCACTCCAAGCGGAAGCTGCAGAGCTGCCTGCTTAGACGCTTGCTTGGTGGAGTGGCGTTCATAGATGTGCGACATCTCATGCGCCATCACACCTGCCAATTGGGCTTCGTTGTCCGCTGCCTGAATTGTGCCCAGATTCACAAAGATCGGACCGCCGGGCAGAGCGAAGGCATTGATATCTTTCTGCTGAACAACGTGGAATTCGTAAGGCCAGGTCGGCTGGGGCATGGTGGCCACCAGCTTTCTACCGATCTGCTGCACGTATTGCGTAACGGGATTGGAATCGGGGAGCAACGGCAGCTGCTTTCGTATCTGGGCCGCATTTTGCCTGCCCAGCTCAACGTCTTGCTCAGCGGAAAAGACATTGAACCCGGTTGGCTTGGGTAGGGAGACCAGCGCTTGTCCCCAACCCGGGAAACTTAATGACAGCACGAGAATCAGAGCCAATAACGGCTTGCACAGCTTCAGGGTGTTCATTCTTTGAGGCCTCGATCTTAGAAATACAGCAAAGTCCGCCCCGCCCTAAGGGCAACTATTTGCCTGGAGACACCACCCTACTGAAAGATGCCAGCTTCAGGAAACGAGATGCAAGTCAGGCCGTGGAGTTCGAAAGGTATCAGCCACACCGCTCGTAGAGGGGCAATAGGAAACTCATCTACCGAAGTGCAAGCCCAAATGGGCACAGTGGAGGATATCCCACGCCTGAAGATGTACTCCTTCCGATACCTAGCCCGCATCTATGTAGGTGGTAGCATCCGGAAAAATCCATAAATTGCGGTTTTTCCGAGGATTACGATGTCCAGGACCCTACGGCTGTCGGCCCTTGCGGCCCTTATCTGTTCACTGTTTATCGCTGTACTGGTGATTGCGGTACCACATTACCGGCTGGTAGCAGCTTCCAGTCCGGCCGCCAAAGCAGGATCGGGACGCGCCAACTCTACTGAGTTCAAGACCGTTTCCGCGACGACGACCACTCCTGCCTCTCCGGCAGCTCCAGTTCTACCGCCGGGCAGCATTCTCTTCACTGCCAAACGTGGACAGACCATGGACACTCTGGTCCACCTCTATCTGTCGCAGAGCACATTCATGACCGGATCGGAGTTCCGCGAGGCGGTCCGCTCTGCCAATGCGAACCTGGCGCACAGCGCTTATTTCAAGGCGGACGAGCAAATCATTGTGCCTGGGATGGACATCACGAACTGGTCGGAAAAATCGATCCCGGTACCTAAGGATTACGAAGTACGCGCCATCTATCTCACCGGCACGATGGCGGGCAGCCAGAAGGGCGTTAACCTGGTGCGCGAGTGGCGTAAGGCGGGCGGCAATGCTGTGGTGTTCGACGTGAAAGACAGCGACGGCATCATCAATATTCCATTCGAGCACAAGCTGGCGCCCACCGGGCATAAGCCGGTGATCAGCAATCTTCCCAAGTACACGCATTTCCTGCATGGGCTGCACATGCATGCCATCGCCCGTATTGCCATCTTCCGCGATCAATGGATGGCGGAGAACCGCAGTCAGCTGGCAGTGCATTCGCGCCGCACCGGCCAACCCTGGCGAGAAAATGGAAAGCTGGTCTGGCTGGATCCGTCGAATCCGGACTATCAGGATTACATCATCGCGCTGGCTCGGCATGCGGCCGAAGCTGGCGTAGACGAGATTCAGTTTGATTACGTGCGCTTCCCTGCCGAGGGTGATCAGAAAGACGCGAAGTTTGCTTTTGAGGCGACGCATCCGGATTGGAAGCGCGCGGACGTGATTGCCGACTTCCTGACTCGCGCTTACGCTGAGCTGCACCAGGACGGCGTGCTGGTTTCGCTGGATGTTTTCGGCGTGATGGCCTGGCAGCGGCCGATCGATCTCTCGCATACCGGACAGGACATCGTGCGCATGGCGAAGGCGTGCGACATTCTATCGCCTATGATCTACCCCTCTCACTTCTTCGGCATGGATGGCTACAAGCTGCCGGGTGATGCGCCCGAGCACTTCATCTCCGAGTCTATGAACCGCTTCGGCCTGATCACCAAGGATTCCGGCGTTGTGCTGCGCCCGTGGTTGCAGGCCTTTGCCTGGCGGACCAAGACCTATTCACCTGTTTACATCGAGACGCAGGTTGCCGTGGCCAAGGATAAGGGCGGGATAGGTTTCTTGTTCTGGAACGCCCGCAACGATTACAGCAAACCTTTTGCCGCGATGCCTGATATGCGCAGCAACAAGAATGGAAAATTTTTGCGCGGAGATGAGTTGCCGGGAAACCAAGCCAAGGCAGCGGTGAAGATCAAGGCCAGCAGTTAGTGGAGACCCCAGGTTAGCGCCGAAGAGCACGGCGCGAACCTGGGCCACCCACCACCCACTAAAGATCGCAGCAGCCAGCCCAGCCTGTGTCTCCAACAGCCGAGCGACAAGGTGAGGCAACCCCGTTTGAGTTTCGACACCAATCAACCATCCCGCCAAGCTGCTCTTGAACGAGGCACCCTCAAGGTTCATGCTTGTAACCCGCGACCGCGGACAGGAGCCTCCGCGCCACACACATTGGAATCAGCCTCTAATGCTGTAAACTGGCGTTGGAGGATTGAGGATGCCCATTCAGAAGACCGAGCATGTCTGGCACAACGGAAAGCTCATCCGCTGGGATGACGCGAACATCCACGTCATGTCGCACGTGGTGAATTACGGCTCTTCGGTGTTCGAGGGTATCCGTTGTTATGAGCTGCCTAGTGGTCCCGCTATTTTCCGTGCGGCCGAGCACATGCAGCGTTTGCTCGATTCTTCCAAGATCTACCGCATCGAGGTTTCCTTCACCCGCGACGAACTGGTGCAGGGCATGGTGGAGCTGATCCGCAGCAATGGAGTGTGGCCCTGCTATATCCGGCCCATCGTTCTGCGCGGCTATGGCGAAGCGGGCGTGAACCCCTTCAACTCGCCGACCGAGGTCTATATCTGTAATTATCCCTGGGGAAAATATCTTGCCAAGGGCGACGAGGGCGTGGACGTCTGCGTCTCCTCCTGGACCCGGATCGCGCCGAACACCTTGCCGGCGATGGCGAAGTCAGGCGCCAATTACATGAACTCGCAGCTGATCAAGATGGAAGCCATCATCAACGGCTATGTCGAGGGCATTGCGCTTGATGCCGGCGGCTATGTCAGCGAAGGTTCAGGCGAAAATCTTTTTGTTGTCCGCCAGGGAACCCTCTACACGGCTCCATTGGCCAATTCCGTGCTGCCGGGCATCACCCGCGATTCGGTTCTGCAGTTAGCACGCGACCTGAAGATCCCGGTAATGGAACAGATGATTCCGCGCGAAATGCTCTATATCGCCGACGAAGTGTTCTTCAGCGGCACGGCAGCAGAGGTGACGCCAATCCATTCCGTGGATAAGATTCAAGTGGGCAAGGGCATGATCGGGCCGATCACTAAGACGATTCAGAAGGAGTTTTACGGGATCGTCGAAGGACGCCAGCACGACCGGCACAATTGGTTCACAGCGGTTCCGGTCAGCGCGAAGCAGACTGTGGGCGTATAGCGGCATCGACATTTCTGTTCCATATCCTGCCCGGCGGTCCCAACGGGCCAGTTCGAAGGCCTTGCCCTATCCGAGTGGTGAGAGCAGTCTATCCTGCCGGTTACACTTATCCATTTCCTACGCCGTTCTTTCCAACTCGATAGCTTTTTAGCGCCCAGACTTACGCGGTCAATTCAACAACTTAGCCAAGGCTCGGAAGTTTTCCGTTGATCGCACCTGGATTGGCCGTCGATGTGCTTCTTCTCGCTTCCGAAGATGATGGGGGGCTGGCCCCTGAGGAGGCATTATGAAAAAGCAGATACTGCTCGGACTCGCGACATTGGGGTTGATGACTTCTTCGCTGATCGCGGCGGAAGTACCGGGGAATGGACGCAACCTGCAGAAGCAGGACAACACCGAAGAAGTCTGCACGGTTCATCCCGAGTACAGCTGCGTGCGGGTTCGCAAGGCCGATAGTGACAAGCTGGCATCCAACCGCAAGAAGGCGGATGAGTCGAACATCGCCCGCATGAGCAAGGATGAACGGATCGCGGATCGCAAGTAGTCCAAGGCGCGATTCGCCCGGCGGAATCAGCTCCTATCGACAAGCGCTTCAGCCACAGATGCACGTGGGTCTGTGGCTGATGGGAGGCAGTGGTCAGGTGAGTCCGACTTCACCGTTCAGCTGCTGTAGGACGCTGTAGCACTCGCACGACAGGCCCTCAAGCCCCTTGCGATCGATGACCCGCAAGTCGCCCCGGCTATAGTCGATCACCTGCTTTTTCTGCAGGTCGCGTGCAGCCAGGCTCACGCTGGGCCGATCGGTGCCCAGCATGGTAGCCAGGAAGTCGTGGGTGATGGGCAGAAACCCCGAATTTAGCCGATCCTGGCTCATCAGGAGCCAGCGGGCAAGCCGCTGTTGCACATCGTGAAGGCGATTGCAGGCCGCTGTCTGGGCCGCTTGGACACCCTGTGCCACAGCAAAGCGGGCAAGCAGCATTTGAAGGCCAGGAGTAAGCGGCAGTGCCTGTAACAACCACTGCACCCCGATGCGAGCAGCATCACCGGAGACTTGAACCACCGCGCGTTGCGAGGTTCGAGAAAAACCGAAAGCCGAAGAGAGGCCGGCAATACCCTCTCTTCCGATCACACCGGTCTCCACGGATCTACCATCGCGGGTGACCACCACCAGGGAGACTAATCCAGAGTTAGGAAAGTAAACGTGGTCTGGAGCTTGGCGAGGTTCGTGCAGGCTGCTGTGGTGAGGCAAAGGCACCAATTCCAGGTGCGGCCGGAGGTAGGCGTATTCACTCTTCGGGGTAGCAAGCAGAATCAGGTTGCGAATAGCTTTGCCTTCTGGGCTTGTGCGCTCGCCGGCTTTTGCAGTTCCGAGATCGATCATCGTGCAAATTCCCCACTTGGGATGCCCAAAACCACACGAGGGAAGAAGAGATTTGTTGGTAACTTGCGAGCTGGGGGGAAATAATCCTGCCAACTAGGGCTTTCACTGTATTTACCACTAGGCGTAGCTTTTCTATGTTCGATGTAAGCGCTTCGGGGGCGTCACTTAGGCAAGGTTTGGGTCGCGCGCCTCGCAGTTAGGCCTGGAGAAAATGGCGACTCGAATCCTCATAGCCGACGATCATGAGTTCGTACGCAGGAGTCTGCGCGTTCTCCTGGAAAGCTGCGCCCATGACTGGGAGGTTTGCGGGGAAGCGCGGGACGGTCGTGAGGCTGTGACTAAGGCACAAAAGCTACATCCTGACCTGATCATTCTCGACTGGGTGATGCCTGGGGGTGACGGATTGCAGGCCGCGCGCGAGATTTTAAAAGCCACACCGAGCACACGAATCGTGATGCACACCCTGCATCACGGCCCGGAGATCGAAATCGAGGCCCGCAAGGTCGGAGTGGAGAACGTCGTCTCGAAAACAGACGGTGCTGCGGTCCTGATTCACACCATAGAATCACTGTTGAGCGAAAAAATACCCGCCGGTGAGAGATTGTCGAACCAGCGGGAAACGGCACCCGCCACCGATACCGGGCTTAGCACCACAACTGATGACCTGAGCTATGGGCGATCAAGCGGCCTGAAAGCCGGTTGAAGTCGGAAGTACTGATAAAGACGTTCTACTGTTTTCCACTTTCAAAGACTTCTATCGTTCTTCATCTTAGACCTGGCTCCGCTCCGCAATGTCGACAGAACCTTTGAAATCAGCATCTTGGATCCGCACGATTTTTTCGGAACTTTTTCCCTTCCGGCGTGTTAATGGTTAGACTTGTTAAGGTCCACCAGGAGCGTGCGAGTTTGAGCAGCGGACCATTCCCCCCTGCCAGTCTTGGACCACTGGAAAAAAGCCGGGAGTTTCCGGAGCGAGTTGCCTGGGCTGTAGTCGGCCTGGCCCTGATATTGCTGTGTTTGATCTTTGCCTCTGCGTATCGCACGATCGTTGCCCTTGTGACTAGTGAGAAGCAGGTAGCACATAGTCACAGTGTGCAAGCCGCCCTGCAGGATTTTCGTGCCGATATTCTCACCGCACAAAGTGCTCGCCGGGCATACACGATCACCGGAGAAGCAACTCAGCTCGGACCCATCCGACCTCTGCTGGAAATCATTCCCAGCGAGCTGAGGAATCTCAGAAAACTGACGGCCGACAATCCTGCTCAGCAGCGCTCTTTGGATCGCCTTGAGCCGCTGGTGCAGCGGGAGCTGACGTTGATCCGGCAGTCGATTGGCAATGAGCCTGCCAAACCCGGGATGGAAGGACAAATCGGGTTGACCGAGGCCGGCACTCAGTTGATGGGCCAGATTGTAGCAATACTTGCCCAGATGGACGGCGAGGAAGGCAGGCAGCTCCTCCAGCAACAAAATCGATCGGGTGCGACCTACAGCCGGACATTGCTCCTGCTTACCACCGCGTTCGTAATTGCCGTTCTGGTTTTGGCCGTCAGCTTTAACGCCCTTCTCAAGGAGCTGCGTCGCCGCAGAGTGGCCGAACAGAGCGCGCGATCGCAAGAACATGTGCTGAACGCATTTTTCGCCTCATCTCCCGTGGGGCTGGCGATTGTTGACTCTGATCTACGCTTCCAGAAGGTGAACACCTTTCTGGCGGACATGAACCATCTGGCTGTCGCACAACATGCGGAACGAAAGATCAACGAGGTCTGGGGAGAGCTTGGCTTCACCATCGAACCACCGTGCCGGCAGGTGCTCGCCACCGGACAGCCGGTCTTGAACCAGGAGTTAAGCCGCACGTCCACTGACGATTCCTCACGCGGCGAATGGATCGTTAATTACTTCCCCTTATATCGCGAGCAGGGGCAGTGCAATCAGGTGGGCATGGTAGTTCTTGACGTCACACTGCTACGACGGGCCGAGGATGCGGCCCGCCGATTGAGCAGTCGTCTGCTGCACATGCAGGATATAGAACGCCGGAGGATGGCGCGCGAGCTGCACGACAGCTTGGGTCAGTATCTGACCGCCTTGAGCATATTCATCGAGCGGCTGAGTTGCGAAAAAGAGCCCATGGACTCCTCGGAGGACCGAGTCAGTCTATGGGCCGAAACACGCGAACTGCTACAGAAAGCTCTTGCAGAAACGCGCACGATCTCGCATCTGCTGCATCCGCCTCTGCTGGATGAAGCAGGACTGGCTTCCGCGACTCGTTGGTATGTTGAAGGCTTCGGCAATCGCAGCGGTATCCGCGTGAATCTGGAGATTCCTCCTGACCTGGGCCGCTTTCCCGAAGGTGTGGAGTTGGCGCTCTTTCGCGCCTTGCAGGAATGTTTGACCAACGTTCACCGCCATTCTGGCAGCGGCATGGTCGATGTTCGAATCAAGCGCCCCATCAATGCAGTTGGTCTCGAAGTGCAGGACTATGGAGAAGGGATTCCTGATGCCTTGCTGGCACACCTCCGAGTTTCAGGCAGTGAGGGAGGGGTTGGCTTGGCGGGCATGCACGAGCGCGTGCATGAACTCGGCGGGACAGTGGAGATCGATTCCAGCCCCAGCGGCACTTGTGTCACAATCCGCATCCCGTTAGGCGAGCCGGCAACCGCTGGGTATGCTGTCCAGTCCGCATCGGACAAAGCACCCGCCGCATAAGAGGTCAACCCAGGATGCGAGTTCAGCGCTGGCTTTCCTGCAGCAGTTCTGCCAGGTGTTCTTTCCAGATCGCGGGATAAGTGTGCGTGCCGTGGCCGCGGGTTTGGTCAGTGATGGGTAGAAGGATGAATTGTCCATTCTTGACCTTCTTGATTTCCCGTTCGGCGATTCCAAGTTCCGGCGGGTTGATGAGATCGTCTCCCGAGTTGACGAACATTACTGGTGCCCGGATCTCCTGCAGGTGGGGTGCAGGATCATAGTCACGCGAGGCGTCGACCTGCTAAAGGAGATCGTTCGCGTCCGTCGTAGCCATGCGGGTGTTCACGAAATTGCTGAGAAAATTGTCGGCCTGTTCGCGCGTGGCGTACTCCTTCTGCATCTGCAGCGGGCTGCTTCCCATGATCAGGAGAACGTAGAGGGCGGTTTCTAGCCCGCGGGGCTGCTGCTGGTACTCGCCGTTCTTCCAATCAGGATCGGTGTGGATGGAATCCATAATCATTTTGCGCATCATCCGGTTTCGGCCAGCGATCTGCACCGGCAGGCAAGCCAGAGGCATAACCGCGTCCATGAAATCGGGATAGGTCTCCGCCCAAACCCAGGAATGCATGCAGCCCATAGATGTGCCCATCACAAGACGCAGATGGTCGACCTTGAGTCCCTCGGTAAGCAGCAGGTGCTGAGCGGCAACCATGTCGTCATAATCGTAGTGTGGAAAGCGGGCATGCAGGCCATCGCTCGGCTTGCTGGAATGGCCGTGTCCGATGGAGTCGGGAAGAATGATGAAGTAGCGGCTGACGTCGAGCAGTTGGCCGGGACCGAAAAGCACGCCCGCAAAGCGCGCGCCGGTGAATTGCTGTCCGGAGCCACCGGTGCCGTGCAGGACGATCACGGCGTTGGTGACACGGCCGGAGGAGTCGGTCACCGGCTTGCCATAGGTGGCATAGTGCAGCCACAGTTCTGGCAAGACCTCGCCGGAGCGGAATCGGAAGTTGCGAGTGACGAAATCGCCCTCGGTGGGCTTGGGCGGCTCCTGGGAAAGCGCGATTACCTTCAGCAGGAAAATGCAAGCGAAGAGCAGGTGCCCAGTGCGTATTTTCATGGGCGGAGAGCTTACTGGGGCTTGGGATGGGAAGCAAGGCGAGGCGCGAAGTGCGATTCTATTGCGCGGGAAGGAACCGGACCGTGACCGCGTCCGGTCCAAGAATCGTAAAAGCGGTGGTGGTTTCGACTGAGACGGCATGGCCGTTCGCAATGTATGGCGAATAGCGCCATTGTCGGACCGCGTTGGCAACCGCTGACGCCAGCGCTGGATCGCCCTTCACAATTTGCACGCTTTCCACGCTTCCCTTTGCACTCACTACAGCCCTGACGATGACTTCTTCCTTGCCGGTTCCCAGCTTTTCAGACTTGGGGAAGGCCGGATAAATCACGTGTTGAGGAGCGAGCATAGCCCCGAGCGGCCGGGTAATTGGTGTGCCGTTGGCAGCCGCTGTATTTATCCGCTCGGAGGACAGTGGGTCTGAAGATGGTCCAGGGGATTGGGTGAACCCTGTGGCGATACCGGACGCATCAGCCGGCAGTGCATCCAGGGGCACAGAACCAAGGTTGGGTGAAACCGCAATAGCGTTAGGAAGAGCCGCGGCCTCGGGTGGCGGCGCAAGCGTCACCGCCGTATTGGGTGCACTCCGTGGGGAAATTCGGTTTGGGCCGGGCGTCGCAAGCGAGGATCTGCTAGCTGGGTCGACTATAGGCTGTGAAGCTAGTGTGGGCTGCGATGCCTGACTTCGGGTCTCATTCATTGGAGAGGAGGTTTTTGACGCAGTGGGCGCTCCCTGAGATTTGGAGGATGAATGCGTAGCTGGGGAAGCAGTACTCGCCGCTTGAGGCCGGGCCTGCTGGACGGTGTCTGGACTGGTACGGAGCCGCAGGACAAGCCCTGCGGACAGAATGACCGCGGCTGCTGCCATGGCTAGCCATGCCCATCGCACGTTCGATTTCGAATCTGTCGGCGATGCCGAGCGCGGTTCTGCTGATTCCCGTGAACGGGAAGAGATTGGGATCCAGTCTGGATGGGCAAGGCGGTTTCGATCAGCGGAAGGTCTGGACACGCGGCTCTTGCCGGGCAAAAGAATGGGAGCTGGCGTGGGCTTTACCAAGACCGGCAAGTGAGGCGACTCCGGCTTGGGTGGAAGAGAAGTACTCGCCGGCGGACTTGCCGTATCTGGGACGGGGGCGGAAACCGCTTGCGGGCCGGAGCCCGTCGCAAGCAGCTTCTCAAAAGCCGGTTTGGGCGCGAGACGCGAAACGGGCTTCCTTCCCAAGCGTGAGAACTCTGCCCGCCCGATTACTAGCAGGGGATCGATGCGCTCGCTGCGGAGGGGGGCGCGAGCGCGCCGCGCCAGCCGTTCCAGCATTTGTTGCTGCCCCGAGCTTAGAACTTGCACTGGCAAGCGGCGAAAATTACGAAAAACCCACAGCAGATAGGAGCGCTCCCAGAAGGAAGGCCGGACGTAACGGCATTCACCATCGCAGTAAATCTCGACAAGGCCGTCGCGAATTTTTGCGATCGACATGCAAAAACCATTTCCCCGGAAATGCCGGGCCCTGGGAGTCTGAAAATCTGGCCGTAGCAAGATTTTACGACTGTTGGACCGTTGCCGGTAACTGTGCCCTGATGATTTTTTACCCGATCCAGATCAAGGTCGAGAGGTCAGATGCTCCCCATGCCCAAAGACCGAAAGCCAGCAGGGAGCAGCCGCAACAATGCTAGTTCCAAGCTATGGCGTTTGTTTTCGCTCTCACCCGGGGCACGAACTCCTCCATCACTGCCTTGCGCAACAGAGCTGGCGGAAGGAGTCCCTGAGCAAGAATGAAGTCGTGAAATTTCTGCTGATCGAAGTTCTTGCCCAGAGCCTGCTGCGTATCTTTGCGAAGCTCAACCAGCTTGGTGTAGCCGTAGAAATAAGAAGTCGCCTGGCCGGGGGCCCGGAACATATAGCGCTCCACTTCCTGATTGGCCATTACATCTGATAACACCACATCCTGCGTAAGCACTCGTTTGGCCTGCTCCGGAGTTACCTTGCCCGACTCCAGTTCGGGGTCGAGAAAAGCGCGAGCAGATCGCAGCAGGCGATGTTGCAGGCAAACCAGCTGGCCATCTGGCGGCATGTACGGTTGCATGATGTACTCAGAATAGAGCCCCCAGCCTTCGACATTGGTGCTGTTAAAAGCAAAGATGGCACGAGCCAGAGACACACCGCGCTCAATCATGGAGTCGAACTGGAGTTCATGTCCCGGGCGCCCCTCATGGGCGGTCAGGGTCCAGGAGGCGGCGGAAAACGTAAAGTCGTCGAAGTTCTGCATCGTGCCCGGTTTAGCACCGGCTGCAGAGGGGATGGTCAGCGGCAGCACGAATTCACCCACTTCACCGGTATTACCGATCAAACGCGGCATGTGCATGTTGGGGGCTGGAATATTGGCAGCCTCTGCTTCGCTGGCCAGGCGGATTCGCATAGGACGGTCGGGCAAGGTGACCAGGTGTTCCCTGCGGATGATCTGCTCGATTTCCGCAATTCGTTTTTGATAATGGGCGAGAATGGCATCACCCTGAAACTGGTCTTTCTTCAACTCACGAATGACATCGCGGTAATCTGTGGAAGAGAAGCCGCGCTGCTTTGCCACCGCCGGCGCAAGCGCCTGCATCTGTTTCTGGATGCCGTCAAAGGCAGCATGCGCTAACCCCGCCAACTCAGCAGGAGGGATGTCGACTCCGACGTCCTCCAGCCGGAAGGCATAGAGTTCCGCTGGCAGACGAAAATCGTTGCGAGCCTTGGGTGCAATTTCTTTGCGCAGGAAGTCGTTGTACGCCGTGAGCTGCACTTTGAGCTTGGCGTAGGACTGTTCGTAACCGGAAATCTGGAATTTCGCCAGGAGTCTCGCAATGCCGTCGACGAAGAATTGGCTCTGAGCCAGGTCCTTCTCCAATTCGCCTTTGTAGGGACCAATCAGCCCAGGTGTGTTCATGCGGCTGCGTGTGTATCGCTCGGCCAGAACCGTAATGGGTTCGTATCCGGGCTCAGTTCCGGCGTAGCGTTTGAGGCGAATTAATGCTTTCTGCCGCCGCTCCTGTGGTTCCTGATCATCCAGCAACGAGCGCATGCCCAGAAACACGGTCCGGCTCATATCCAGGTAAGGGATCTGATATTTCTCCTCCAGTTCTTGTTCACGATTCTGCCTCTGCGCAGCATCGATAAGGATCTCGAGATCCTGCCGGACCAGCGGATCCTTCTCTGAAGCCAGACGGGATTGCAAGTCGTGTATGGCCTGCTCAACCGCGACATGCTCGCGCGCAACAAAATTCGGTTTCAGGTCGATGATCTGCTCGTCAAATCCCTCGGCGCCGAAAGAGCTCGCGTCTTCCGGCGTAAAGCGAGCCATGATTTGGATAAGAATCTGTGCATTCTCATCGCTGCGCACTACCCACGCCTTAGGCGCCGGCTTGACTGCTTGAGTGGGCTTGGACTGCGCTAGCAGCGGCACGGCTATCGTGATCGAGGCCAGCCACAGGCTGAAAGAAACAACAAAATTCTTGTTCAAGAGATGTCTCCTTGGATTGCGAAGACTGGGCCGAAATCCCCCATAGGACTGGCGATAGTTACGCAGAGGCTGGCGATGCGGTTCAACATTTTTGATTGTAAATTCTGACCAGCGGAAGGGCCACTCATGGACGGCAGCGCGCGACCACCAGGGTAATGTCGTCGGCCTGCTCGCCGCCCGAAAATTGCTGGACCGCAGCCACAATGTGTTGCTGAATGTCAGAAACGGGCAGGCTGCGGTTGGCGGCAATCACTCTTGCCAGGCGCTGCTCACCGAATTCTTCGTCTGCGCTATTGGAAGCTTCCGTGACCCCGTCGGTGTACATCACCAGGACATCACCGGGATGCATGTCAATTTCGGCGATGCCGCACTCCCACTGCTCGAACAATCCCATAACTGTGGCGGTGCTCTCGAGTCGTTCTACCTGTGGCTCATGGCTGGCGCGGCCACGCACCACCAGAGGAGGAAGATGCCCGCAATTCACGTAACGCAAACGGCGGCTGTGATCATCGTAGTCGGCAAAGAAAAGGGTGGTGTAACTGCTGTCGCCCGTGTTCTGGTAAAAGAGGCGGTTAGCCGAGACCAGCAGTTGAGCCAGGTCCGTCAGCGCCATGGCGTATTGACTGCGCAGGTTGGCTTGGAGATTTGCCATCAGCAGTGCCCCAGATATTCCCTTTCCTGCGATATCCGCCAGAACCAGAGCTAGACGTCCGCGACGCAGTTCCAGAAAATCGTAGTAGTCGCCACCTACTTGCCGCGCCTGGATACAAACTCCGGAGTACTCCAACGTCTCCAAAGGAGGCGTCTTTTGAGGAAACAGGCGGCTCTGAACCTGTCGTGCGAACTCCATTTCCTGATGCGCACGATGCTCGGCCTCAAGGCGCGCCGCCATTTCCTCCGCTAGATGGATGTTCTCGAGGGCCATGCCGGCCTGGCTGGCCACCGAGTCGAGCAGGCGCTTGTCCTCTCGCGAATAAGGCTCTTCCGACAGGCGCTCCCCAAGCGCCAGCAACCCGATCAGGCGGCCGCCACGGCCGAGAATCGGAACCACGCACTCGGGTGCGAGATTGCGAAGTTGTCCCATATCCTCACCATTGGGTCCGGAGGGGAGAACATCCCAGGAGCGGCCGCGGTTCGCCGACTCCTGCACGATGGGATGGGTCTCAGGAATTGTCATCGAGACATCAGGAATCCCCGACTCTTGTGTCAGCTCGCCATCTTCGTTGCGAAAAAAGCAAGCGAAGGTTTTCGGGTGCAAGGCGCCGTTGATCTGGTTCTGCAGCAGAGCTGCGAGCTCGTGACGGTCAGCAACCGAGCGGGTTTTCTCTGCCAGATCCTGCAAGATGAGCCGTACATCATAGGTGCTGCGGAAGAAGGCCTTGTCGATGCGCTCCGTACCCCGCTTGATTACCGGGGCAAAGCTCCAGACCATCACGACTCCCAGGGCGACGCTGGCGATCATGCCGGCGTTCGATTCGGCCTGGAAGAAGCGGGAAAAGAAGCGAGTAAACAACGCAGTGACAGCGGCAGCCACCGCAAACAGCAAGACGACGAATCCGCGCTGCACCAAAACGTATCGCGCACTTCGCCGCAAGAGTACGGGAATTTCGAGCACGCGATGTTTCACCACGGCGTAGGCGAAAGACAATGGAATTAGAAACAGGGCAGCAATGGCGAAGCTCAGCACCCAATACGGAATGTTGGTTGGCCGCCTCAGGGGAGAAGAAAGCCCAACAAACCGGATAACAAGGATGGGCGCAACTCCCACCACAGTACCCGTAACCATCACGCGGGTCTTGCGGCGAGCATCCGAAGTTGGTGCGCTAATGTCGTTCCACACCAAAGAAACCAGGCCAAGAATAAACCCTCCAAAACTGTAGATTGAGGTCACTATAACCACTAATTTCGCGGGCACAGGCCGCAGTACTGCAAACAACAGGGAGTACATGCCTCCACCCGCCAGCACGACCACGGAGCAGGCTAGAGCTACTGCGCCACCGCCTACGACCAGCGCAGTTTTCAACCAAGGGATACGGCGATCGATCGGTGAGGAGGCAGGGAAAGTGGCGAAGAAACAATAGAAGATGGCCGGCAGCCAGCCATAAAAGAAAACCATATACGCGAACAGGAATCGCCGAAGGGGTGGGCTTATGGCCCCTTCCAAAAATGCGAGAGGAGCTGCGGCAATGAAGCCCGCAAACATTATGGCGAGAAGCCAGGCGTTGCGATTTTCGAGGCGAAGGAACAGAACTGGCAGCCCGACTACCAGAAACAGCACAGGGTAAAGACTCAAAATGGAATTCATTAACCGCTGCGAAGAGGTATAGAGGGTGGACTGTTGATAGGCAATGAGCGCGAGGGAGGCACGGACCAGGCCGGTTCCTGGACGCTCTATCAGCAATGAAATCACCTCGCCTGGCTTTCCGCGAGCTACGGCATCAGGGAGACTCAGTCCGGAGAGCTTTTCGCCATTGACCTCAACCACGCGGTCACCAGCTTGCAGTCCAACCTGGGCAGCGGGGCCGTTGGGAATGATGCGCGCAATCTGGAGGTAGCCTTTCGGCTGGAGTGGGCCGAGTTCAACTCCTATCTCGACAGGTGGTTGCCAGCGGATGTAGTACATCCAGGCTGCGGAATAAAAAACCGTCGCCGCAGCAAAGAGGATAGCCGTCGTCAGCAGCACGGGCCGCGGAATGGAGGCGAGACTTCGCATACATTGTGGTCTTAGGACGGTCGCTGGTGATTCTAGAAAGAAAAAGCTCGGCGGGAAAGCCGAGTCCGCTGGTTGTGCGCTCTCGCCAGATACCGTGGAGCGATTCGGAGCTCGTTACTATGTCCCGCAGCTAGGCATAAATGCCGCGCTGTCGTATCGTGTACGCCACTCGGTCGATCGCCAGCATGTAAGCCGCAATGCGGTTGTTTACAGTGTGGGTCTTGGCGTAGCCGACCACGTCGTCGAAGGAAGAACGCATGATGTGGTCGAGTTGCTCGTTAACCACTGACTCCTTCCAGAAGTAACCCTGGCGATCCTGCACCCACTCAAAATAGGAAGTAGTGACGCCGCCGGCGTTGGCCAGGATGTCGGGAATCACAAAGATCTTCTTGTCGAACAGGATCTCGTCCGCAGTGGCAGTAGTGGGACCATTGGCGCCTTCGCATAGAATCCTGGCTTTCACTTTGTCGGCGTTGCGGCTGGTGATCACATTTTCAGTGGCGGCTGGGATCAGGATGTCGCAGTCGGAGATCAACAGCTCATCGGAGTTGGCCTTCTCAGCTCCGGCGAAACCGTGAATGGTGCCGGCCTTGAAGCGGTGCTCCCACAGCGCATCGATATCAATGCCATTCTGGTTGTAGAGGCCGCCGTCATACTCGGCGATTCCAATGATGCGATAACCAGCTTCATGCATGAGGCGGGCCGCGTTTGAGCCGACATTACCGAATCCCTGGATGATCACGCGGGTATCCTCTCGCCGCATATTGAAGAGCTTCAGCGCCTCATCGCAGACCACCATTACACCCCGGCCCGTGGCCTCGCGACGCCCACGCGATCCGCCCATGTTCAAAGGCTTTCCGGTGACGACCGCGGTGACGGTCTGGCGCATGTGCATGGAGTAGGTGTCCATGATCCACGCCATGATCTGCTCGTTGGTGTTGACGTCAGGGGCGGGCACATCTTTTTCCGGTCCGATGAACTCGAACAGTTCCGCCGTGTAGCGCCGGGTCATCCGCTCCAGTTCACTCATCGACATTTTTTTCGGGTCACAGATGACGCCCCCCTTGGCGCCGCCAAACGGAATATTCACCACCGCGCACTTCCAGGTCATCCAGCTGGCCAGGGCACGGACTTCGTCCAGCGTGACATCGGGGGCGTAGCGGATTCCCCCCTTGGCGGGACCACGAGCAATTGAGTGCTGCACGCGGTAGCCGGTGAAAACTTCCAGGTGACCGTCATCCATCTGTACCGGAATGTGAACCGTAATCTCTCGGTTGGGATAGCGAAGGACCTTCCACAGGCCTTCATCGAGATTCAATTTCTTGGCGGCCACATCGAAGCGGGCCGCCTGTGCTGCCCACGGATTGGTCTCCTGATCCAGAGGAATGGAACTGGTTACAGTCATGCATGTCTCCGAGCAGAGCGGATTGGTCGGGGATGATTCCGCTGCTTGATAGTGGCACCTTGAGCCCGCCATGAGGGCGGGTGCGAAGTTTGAGTATATGCACGTGCGAGAAGGCAGGCAAGATCACGAAGATTAGTGGATTGAGCGGAAGTGCCAAAAATGCGCCACGCCTCACGATGACAACTGTTGGCAATGCGAATTCACAGCTGCATTTCCAAGCCTTCGGCGGCGGCACGCACTCGCGGGTAGTAATTGCGCGCTTCGCGGACGATGGAATCGATGCACTCGTCGCTGTGATCCGGATCGTGATGATAGAGGACCAGTTCCTGGGCTCCGCTTTCCATGGCGATGTTCACCGCTTCGCGCCAATGGCTGTGTCCCCAGCCACGCTTCTTGGCTTCGTATTCCTCCGGCAGGTATTGGGCGTCGTAGATCAGAATATTTGCGCCTTCGGCCAGGCGCCGAACGTTCTGGTCAAAGAGGGTGTGACCAGGTTCGTTGTCGGTGGCGTAAACCAGAATGCCACTCGGCGTCTCCATGCGAAAGCCGAGGCAGCCTTGAGGATGATTGAGCCACATCGTCCGGATGGTGCAGTCATCGAAGTCGAGACGAGCCTCATCGATGTCATAGAAGTGACGATGCGCTGCCATCTGGCTCATGTCCACGGGAAAATACGGATCGGTCATCTGCTCTTCCAGCGCGCGCTGCAAACCGCGGCTGCGGCTGGAGGAGTGGAAGAGAAAGCGATTTTCCGAGTTTTCATACAAAGGAGTAAAGAAAGGGATCCCTTGAATATGGTCCCAATGGAAATGCGAAAGGAATATGTGCGCCTGAATGGGATGACCCGTGGCCTCCGATTGACGCGAGAGGTGCTTGCCCAGATTACGGAATCCCGTTCCGCAGTCGAAGATGTACAGGTGACCGTTGATGCGCACTTCTAAGCAGGAGGTATTGCCCCCGTAGCGCATGTTTTCGGGCTGGGGAGTGGGAGTAGATCCGCGGACCCCCCAGAATCTAATGTGCATGTATCTCTCTTAACCGCCCCGCTAAAGCCCGCATTCGAACCGCCGCAATCGCTGCCGGTCCCTGCAATACTGTGGCTTAAAGCAGGAGAGTCGGGTCTCCAAGTGAACGAAGTATAAGCCACGATCGCAGTGATGCGTCAATTTGCGAACTAGGAACCGGCAAACGATCGTTCAATGGTCGGCGGAATGGGCAGAGCGAGAGGCCACGTATAATCGGGCTTTCTGAGATCACTGCATGCTGCGCCCGACCTTCAAAGAGTTCCAGGAGTTTAGCCGTCATGCGACTCTGATTCCAGTGGTCAAATCGATCAGTGCCGACCTGCTAACCCCAGTTTCGGCCTTCCTGGCGTTTGCTGGAAAGGAGCCGTGTTCGTTCCTGCTGGAGTCGGTGGAAGGCGGGGAAAAGATCGGGCGCTACACCTTTCTAGGGTCGCGTCCTTACATGCGGGTCACCGCCCTGGGGAATGCAATCGAGATTGAGCGCGATGGCGAATGCGCGGCCCGCATCGGAGACGCGGTTGCAATCTTGCGAGAGTTGCTGTCCACGCATCGGCCCGCTAAGGTTCCCGGCCTACCTCCCTTCACCGCCGGCGCCGTGGGATTCTTTGCCTATGACATGGTACGTAGGTTCGAAAAGCTGCCGGAGACAGCGAAAAACGACCTGCATATACCCGATTGCGGGCTGATGTTCTTCGACCGCCTGCTGGCCTTCGATCACCTGCGCCACCAGATTCACATCATGGCATCTGCGAACGTCGCGCATGAAAAGCCGAAATCGGCATATGACCGCGCGGCAGCCGATATCGAGGCTATTGAGAAAAAGCTGCGGGCAGGTGTAAGACCTGCGGAGCTGGCCGCCTTATCGAAGCCAACCCGCGGCCGGATGCGCATACACCACACCACCTCGCCGGAAACCTTCATGGCCAGCGTGAATGCGGCCAAAGAATACATCGCGGCGGGAGATATCTTTCAGGTGGTGTTATCGCAACGAATTGACTTCCAGCCCACGACTTCTCCCTTCAGCATCTACCGCGCTCTGCGCGCGGTGAATCCCTCGCCATACATGTACTTCCTGCGCATGGATGACATGGTGGTGCTGGGATCCTCGCCGGAGATGCTGGTGCGAGTTACAGGAAGCAAAGTGGAGTACCGGCCGATCGCTGGGACCCACCCTCGGGGAAAGGAAGAAGCCGAGGACCAAGGGATCGAGCGGGCCATGCGCAACGACGAAAAAGAACGTGCCGAGCACGTCATGCTGGTGGACCTGGGCCGCAATGACGTGGGCCGGGTAAGCAAATATGGCAGCGTGAAAGTGCGCGACCTGATGTATGTGGAACGTTATTCGCACGTCATGCACCTGGTGTCGGCGATCGAGGGCGAGTTGCGCCCCAATCTGGATGCGCTCGATGTCTTCGTAGCCTGCTTCCCGGCGGGCACGCTGAGCGGTGCTCCTAAGGTTCGAGCCATGGAGATCATCGAAGAGCTGGAACCGCTGCGCCGTGGGATCTATGGCGGATCTGTACTGTATGCTGACTTTGCGGGAAATCTGGATTCCTGTATCGCCATCCGCACCATGATGATCAAAGGAAAGCGCGCCTACCTCCAGACCGGCGCCGGCATTGTTGCCGACTCAGTGCCGGAGCGTGAATACGAAGAGTGCCTCAACAAAGCCAAGGCTCTGATGAAAGCAGTGGAGGTCGCGCGCAATGGGTTGTGAGTTCCTATGATCTTCGTGCTCGATAACTACGACTCTTTCACTTACAACCTGGTCCAATACCTTGGGGAGATGGGGCAGGATGTCGTGGTGCGGCGCAATGATCAGATTACGATTCCCGAGTTGGACATCCTCGCCCCAGAGCGGATCGTCATTTCGCCGGGGCCGTGCACGCCCCAGGAGGCTGGCATCAGTGTTGAGCTCATCCGCCACTTTGCAGGAAAGATGCCCATTCTTGGAGTTTGTCTGGGGCATCAGGCAATTGGCGAAGCTTACGGCGGCAAAGTGGTACGCGCACGTCAGTTGATGCACGGTAAGACCAGCCACATCGAGCACGACGGAAGGACCATCTTCCGCGACATCCCTTCCCCCATGGAGGCCACCCGCTATCACTCTTTGATCGTGGCGGAAAAGGGTCTTCCCGATGACCTGGAAGTGAGCGCCTCCACCTGCGACAAGGATGGAAATCGTGTGATCATGGGACTGCGGCACCGCAAATACCCCATTGAAGGTGTCCAGTTTCACCCCGAGAGTGTCCTGACTGGCGAAGGCAAGAAACTACTAAAGAACTTCCTAAGCTTGTAGGCAAAGACAGTTCAGAGTCACCGCTTACTTCCCAGTAGCGGGCTGGGACGCTACATCTGTGGCATACCCGACCAGCCCAGCCCTTCCCGCCCCATCTCAGCACAAACCACATTCCGGGAGCATTTCCTGACTTTGGTTTCGCCTGTCGGGTACTAGTAACTGGGACAGGCACAGAAGGGACCACGTACTAAATACGTTGTTGACACCTCACAGGATTTAAGTAGATGCTATGGCACCCCTCACGGAGGATCAGGCATGGGCGAGCCGCAGCAGGAGCAGCGGGCGACACGGCGGTTTGCGTTGCGACTGCCCCTAACCGTGAAATTCGCTCACGGGGAAGAAAAGGAAGCACAAACCCGCGACGTCAGCGCGCGGGGAATTTCATTTTTTATTGATAACGTCGTAGCCGAAGGTTCTCCCATTGAGTTCACTCTGACGCTGCCTCCAGAGATCACCCTCACCGAGAGCATTCGGGTGCACTGCAAGGGCCGGGTGGTCAGGGTCGAGCAGCATGCGCCGGGGCGTGTCGGGATCGCCGCCATTATTGAGCGCTACGAGTTTCTTTCTGATACTTAGATCTCCGTTGGTGATGGACCTGTGGCGGCTTTCGTGAGGCACTCTCCCTCCGGGTTTTAACAACATCCCAACGTCAAAGGCGGTATCCTTTACCGAATGCGGTCAATCGGGCTTCTATCCTTGCTGCTCATCCTGTTGGAGACCTCGGCGCTAGCCCAGGCACCAGTGGGAGAATTGTTTGCCAGCGACGCCAGCGTGCGCGGGTCGGTGCTGTTTGCCAGCAGCGGCACGAAAATCACCAGCGGCTCGACGGTAACCGCCGGAGAAATTCCCGCCACGCTGTCTCTAGTGAGGGGCGGAGAAGTACGAGTGTGCCCAGGCACGCAGTTGTCCGTCACATCCTCGGGAAACGGCCGAGAATTGATGCTGGCGATGAATACCGGCGCCATTGAGGCGCATTATCAATTGCAAGCCTCGGCCGACACCGTGCTCACTCCTGACTTTCGAATTCTGCTCGCCGGGCCGGGTATATTCCATTTCGCGATCAGTGCTGATGCTCGCGGCAACGCATGTGTCAAGGCGCTGGCTTCGAATACGGCATCGCTGATCGTATCGGAATTGGCCGGCGCCGGTGCGTACCAGGTCAAGCCGAATGAGCAAATTTTCTTCAAGAATGGGCAGGTGAGCGAGTATGACCATCTCACCCCGCCAGGATGTGGATGCCCTCCGCCGCCTCCGGTGAGCCTGGCCGAGGCAAAGCCCGCGCCCCGTCCCCAACCCAAGCCGGCGGAGCCTCCAGCGGTAGTTCCCACGTCCAGGCCTCCCGCGCAGGATGTTCATGTTCAGGTGGACGCCCCGTTCGTGTTCAAGGCGGGAAATCAGGACGAGGAAATCGCTCAAGGGGTTGCGAAACTGAGGCTGACCTCCGGGTCGCAGCTGCCGACCCCCGTGGGGTCGCCGCCCACAACTGCCAGCGCAAACGCGAATCAGGGGACTACGGTAACCGCCTCAAGCACTCCCAAGGAAGCACCCCCCAAGAAGGGCCTTTTCGGGAAGGTTCGCTCATTCTTCGCAGCGGTATTCAAATAGCCTGCATCAATCAGTGGGAACGAATGAATTCCTCAGGCGACGAACTTTTCCCCGTTTTTCGGCTGAGTTCGGGTCTATACTTTTAAGGCAAGAATTATGTCCACCGGGGAAGTTGTTCGAACATCCGAGTCCCCAGCTGTTGTGCGCCGGGAAGAACCTGAGATTCTGCCTACGCTATTTGGTGCGGGCTACGGAACCTACAAGGCCGATTCCAAGAACTTCATCTTATCTTTCTTAGTGCACACCCTCGCGGCGATCCTGCTGTTGACCTCAGGCTACTGGATGGTGCAACACAAGCAGGAAATCAAGCTCCAGGTGTCCAACCTGGTTACGGATATCAGTCCTTATATTCTGCCGCCTGCGGCCACCCGGGCCGGCGGCGGTGGCGGCGGCGGCGACCGTGACAAGCTGCAGGCGCCTAAGGGTGCTCTGCCAAAATCTGCCTGGGAACAGATTACGCCTCCCGCGGTCGTAATCCGCAACCCGAATCCCAAGCTGGCCGTAGAGCCGACGGTGGTGGTTCCACCTGAGATCAAGCTGCCGCAATCGGGTCAGCTAGGCGATCCCCTTTCCGCCGTACTAGGGCCGTCGTCCAACGGCACCGGCTCTGGTGGTGGTATTGGCAGCGGCAGCGGTGGCGGCGTTGGTTCCGGTCGCGGGCCGGGAGTTGGGCCGGGATGGGGTGGCGGCATCGGCGGTGGAGCTTTCCGCGTAGGCGGTGGGGTGTCGGCGCCGCGCGTCTTGTATTCTCCTGATCCTGAGTATTCAGAAGAAGCGCGCAAAGCCAAATATCAGGGGACCTGCGTGCTGTGGGTGGTCGTGGGACCGGATGGACGCGTGCACGACATCCGCGTGCAACGCACCCTGGGCCTGGGGCTGGATGAGAAAGCGATGGAAGCAGTGCGCAACTGGAAATTCGAGCCCGCGCGCAAAGATGGACAACCAGTGGCAGTCCAGATCAACGTGGAAGTGAACTTCCGGCTGTATTAGATATTCGGAGATTTCGGGTTTGAAGGCCAAGCGCGAATGCTTGGCCTTTGTCTTTTCTGGAAGCTCGGGGACAGCGATTCCGCAATCCGTTAACGTTCCTGGAAAATTCGTGACCAGCTCACAACGAGCGATACACTATGCAACCCAAAGCGGTCTGCGATTCGGGCCAGTCTTTTGGAGGCCATGCAGATGAAACTGACGCTGACGCTCCTCATGCTTGCCTTGCTGCGTCTGCAGTGTTCCGCCCAGGATGTGAAGGTCAGGGAAGAAGCTGTTCATATGCTGGAGCGGGCCGACGCCCTTAGCACTTCCCCTGACCTCCTAACCTGGAACGTGTGGACACATTTCGCGTGTTCGATGCCGAAGCTGGGGTGCGGGAGTGCAGCTTTAGCCGCGTGGTCATTCAGGGCACAGGACGGCGCGATGAATACACGTTCGGCAGTTTCCATTTGCTGAACGTGTGGTCGCAGAGGCAGGTGGCGGTCGTGGGAACACCCGCCGTGGCTCCGCCAGAAATTGAGACTTTAATGCGAATCGCGCCCATCTATCGCGTGAGTTTCGATGGCGAAGATGTCATCCACTCGATCAGCGATCGAGATGTGAGCGGGCATGCGGCTCGCTGTATCGAGTTCGATACCATCCGGGGCGAGAAAACGGACCGCAACGAACTTTGCATGGATCGTGCGAACGGGATCCTGATATTGGAAAAATTAGGTCCCGAGTTGATCGAATACAGCGACTTCTTTCCGTTTGCGGGGGCATTGATGCCGGGAAAAATCAGCTACTCCTTCGGCGAAGCGCGGAAAATGGAAGTCGCGCAGACTATGACTGTCCTGGACAATCCCAGCCCTAACGTTCTCGCTGCACCTCCCAACGCTGAGATTCATGGACTCTGTACGACCTTCCGCCGCCCGTTCGGGGTCTACATGCCTCAACCCAAGGCCGGCAATGGCGGAGAGAGTGTCGATATCGTGGTGCGCGGCATAGTCGGGGTGAGTGGGAAACTGTTCCAGCCTGTGGTACAGACCTCTGAGCGGCCGGACCTGAACCCCGAGGCGCTGGCTACAGTGAGCCAGTGGTCCTTTGCGCCGGCAATGTGCAATGGCAAACCCGATGCCCACGAAGTGGCGCTGACGGTACATTTCCGTGGGCGCTAATCGCTCTTGAAAATCGGCGATGAATAACTTCGGCTAATCGCGGTTGAGCGCGCGGGTAACTGGGGCGACCCGGTCACGGGCTTTTTCCGCAGCCTTGCCTGCCCAGTCGCGGCCACGATCCCGAACCTTGTTGGCGATATCGCTGCCCCGGTCGATCATGTCCGAAGCCTGATCGGTCCATTCATCGAGAGCTTCGCGGGCGCCCTCGTATTTGCGGCGCAAATTCTTGCGCATTTGCTTCCCGGAGGACGGAGCGAACAGGAGAGCGGATAGGGCGCCAATGCCCAATCCGATAAACAGGAAAGTAAGCGCAATTCCAACACTGTTGCGATCATCGGAATCCCCAAACATCTTCATCCCTCCTGCGCCCCAGATTCACAACCCACGGCGCCAGCCAGTATTCTATCCCTTCGGTCGGCAGCCTCTGCTGGGATTTTCCTGTAGGCTGGGTATGCGCGCGAGCACCCGACCAGCGACATCGAGGTGCGAGGAGAAGCCATGAGAGTGCTGGCTGCAATCCTGGGGCTCCTGATCATGTGGATCATCCTGTGGGACGCCTTCGAAACGGTCATTTTGCCCAGGCGTGTCACCCGCCGCTTTCGTCTGGCAACCGCCTTTTACCGCCTCACCTGGAAGCCAGTAGCTGCAGCGGCGCAGAAGATCGAAACCAAGAAACGACGTGAGAGCTTTATCGGCTACTACGGGCCACTGTCGTTGCCGATGCTGTTGACCCTGTGGGCCCTGGGGCTGGTCTTCGCGTTTGCTCTCCTGCAGTGGGCGGCAGGTGAGCAGATACATGTATCCGACCACGCCCTGGATTTTTCCATCGTGCTTTACTTTTCCGGCACCACGTTCTTTACGCTCGGCCTGGGAGATATAAGCCCCGCCAGCGGCCTGTCGCGTTTCCTGACGGTCATGGAGGGAGGAATGGGATTCGGGTTCCTGGCGCTGATTTTGGGATACCTGCCGGTGCTGTACAACGCATTTTCCATCCGGGAAGCAAATATCACACTGCTGGATGCGCGCGCCGGTTCACCGCCGACTGCGGGAGAATTCCTGCGACGCCAAGCACCCAGCGGACAACTGCGCCAATTGTTCGCTGACTGGGAAAGCTGGTCAGCGAGGCTGCTGGAGAGCCATTTGTCTTATCCGGTGTTGGCATTCTTCCGCTCGCAGCACGACAACCAGTCGTGGCTGGCGGCGCTGACCACAGTGTTGGATGCGAGCGCATTTGCCATGGCAGCGCTTTCGGAAGAGTGCACATATCAGGCGGAGTTGACGTTTGCCCTAGGCCGGCATGCGGCGGTCGATCTCGCAGCAGTGTTTCGGACCACGCCCAGTTCACCCCCACAAGACCGGCTTCCACCGGCGGAACTGGAGCACTTCCAGAATGTGTTGTCCGCTGCCGGCTTGGCCTCTAAGCGTGGACCGGAGGTAACAGACAAATTGAATAAATTGCGCAGCATGTATGAACCGTATGTGAATGCGCTGTCGGAAAGGCTGCTTTTCCCGCTGCCGCAGTGGTTACCGGACAAACTTAAGGCTGACAACTGGCAGACCAGTCAGTGGGGGAAGGTGGCGTTGCCGGAAACTTCGCGCAAGGTACTGGCTAGGCTGCCGGATGAGGTGTAAGCAGTCTGCAGTGGGCATCGGACTGAAAGAAATCGTAATTTCGCTCACAACGGCAATAGCATGCCCTTCTCCAGGTGGCGTGTCACGTGTGAGTAGGCCGCGGCGTGCGGATCGTGAGTAACCATCACGATGGTCTTGCTGTCTTCTTCATTCAACTTCTTGAGAATCTCCAGAATCTCGGTGGCCGAGTGGCTGTCGAGGTCGCCGGTGGGCTCGTCGGCTAGAATGATCTTGGGATCGGTCACGATGGCGCGAGCAATGGCGACGCGCTGTTCCTGTCCGCCCGAAAGCTGTTTGGGGAGATGATTCACCCGGTCTTCGAGCCCAACCAGCTTTAGTGCGGTCATCACGTGATCGCGCCGCTGCTGCTTGTTCAGTTTGGTGAGCAAGAGCGGCAGTTCCACATTCTCGAAAGCGGTGAGCACGGGGATTAGATTGAACGTCTGGAAGACGTACCCGATCTTGTGGTTGCGCCACTGCGCGGCCTGCTGATCGTTCAACTTGAAAACATCCTCGTTCATGACCAGCATCTGGCCGGAGCTGGGCCGGTCGATGGCGGCAATCATATTAAGCAGGGTGGTCTTGCCGGAGCCGGAGGGCCCCATCAAGGCAATGAACTCGCCTTCCATGATGTCGATGGAGACATCGTCCAGGGCTTTGACCTCGAAGCTGTCGCGGCGAAAGATTTTGCTGACGTGCCGGGTCTCCACTACCTTGGTGCGGGTTGCGGTTGCGGTTTCCTGGGAGCTCATCCTCACCTCGAATGCAATAAATTACTTGCTGCTCTTGATGCGAATTCTGTCGCCATCTTTCAAATCGGCCGGCGGGTTGGACAGCAACAGCTCGCCTCCGGTGAGTCCATCCACCAAATAGCCGTTGCTGCGCTGGCCGAGAACTTTCACTTCCCGAACTACAGCCTTGCCGTTGTAGGCCACGAAAACCACCTTCTTGCCTGACCGATCGCGCAGCGCATTCGTAGGCACCACGCTGCCGGTCGTGACTTCTCCGGGTTTTTCCTCAGACAGGAACTGCACATTGGCGTTCATGTCCGGGCGCAGGAAGCCATCGGGATTCAAGACCTGCACTTTGACTTGCACCGTCGCCTTCTGGCGGTTGGCTTCGGGAGAAATCTCGGCAATGACGCCGTCGTACTTGCGATCGGGAAACGCGTCGGTAGTCACGATTCCCTTCTGCTTGGGGCCAAGCTTGGCAAAATCCTGCTGAGCGATGTCGAGTTCGACCTGGAGATCGTTCAAGTCAGCCAGAGCGACTACCGACCCTTGCGGTCCGCCTTCGGCGGTGCTGGCGAATTGTGCCGTGATCAGTTCCCCCTTCTCGGCTGTACGCTCCAGGATTGTTCCAGTGACAGGAGCCCGGATCTGGGTGGCGTCCAGCTGAGATTGTGCGTAGTCGAGTTGCCCCCGCGCCTGGATGACCTGGGCCCGGGCCTGATCGATCTGCTCGATCCGCGGACCAATTTTGGCCAGATCATAGGTGCGCTGCAGCGAGTTCACCCGCTGCGCGGACGCTTCGTAGCGGGCCAGGGCATCGTCGAGCGCCTGGCGGGACATGACGCCCTCAGCCACCAGCGGGCGCGTGCGGTCCAGATTGGCTTTGTCATCGATCAGCGTGGCCTTGGCTTGTTCGAGATCGTGCCGGGCACGCTCAATTTCCTGCGGACGAGAGCCCGCCTCAAGCTCCGCCAGCCGGGCCTTGGCGTACTCCAAATTACCCCGCGCCTGCTCATATTGAGCGCGAAATTCCTGGTCTTCGAGCCGGACAACTACCTGGCCCTCCTTGACTTTGTCGCCCTTCTCTACCCCCACCCAGGCTACGCGGCCGGTGACTTTGGAGTTCACGTTGATTTTGTGGTGGGCCACGATGTAGCCGGAGGCATTCAAGATTACCCCGGGCGCCGAACTGCTCTCGGCAACGGCACGCGTGACTTCCACTTCCGGCGCGGTAGAGGCGGTAATGCGGTAGACGGTGGCGGCGATTCCGAGGAGCACGAGTATGCCGATGCCGGTAAGGATCCAACGCTTGGACCACTTCGGCTCGCTCGCCCCCGTGCGGTGCGAGTCTTCGATCCGCAGCGATTTGAGTTCGTCAAGCTTGGTGGACATTGCCTTTCAATTCTAGCCGTGCTTATCCTCGCAAGGCTGCCAGAATATTCTGCCTTGCCGCATGCCAGGCCGGCGCCAGACCGCCCAGCACTCCCATAAGGGCTGCAAACAGAATGGCCGTCGCAATCACGGCCGGAGTCATCCTCATCTGAAAAATTACCTCGCTGAAGGTCACCTGGTTCGAGGTGCCGGTGGTCAGGCCGTTGAATGGGAGCATCAGAATCACCGCTATTACGGCCCCGACCAGCGAAATTAACAACGCTTCGAAGACAAAAGACGTGAGGATGCTTGGCCGCGAGAAACCAAGAACACGCAGCGTGGCAATTTCCCGCCCCCGATAGGCCACCGCCGCATACATCGTGTTCATAGCTGCGAAGCAGGAGCCAATCGCCATGATGATGGCCACCAGCGTCCCTACAAATTTGATCGCGGCGCCGCTCCGGGTTTGCTTGTCGAAGTAGCTGTTCTCTGACATGCCGTCCAGCTTAAGCCGCTGGTCATCGCTCAAGCGATTGGCGAGCGCATCGGCCGCGACCGCATCACTAGCCTGCAAGACGACCGAGGAAAAGACTGGGCGATCAAAATCGGAAGCCATCTGATTGACGTCAGCCCAAATTTCAGAATCGTGGGCAGAGCCGGCACCGTCAAAGACCCCTACCACCGTCCACAATCCTTTACCAAACTGCAGAGTATTGCCAATGTTGGCATTCGCGAAGCGTTTGCTGATCGACCTGCTGACGACGACTTCGCGTTGTCCGGTTGCGAACCAGCGACCCTCGACGAGTTTGATTTCGGGGCGCATCTCAAAGCCCACAGGATTCATGCCTCGAACGCTGACGTTGGTTTCGCCGGTTCCGTCCGAGCGCGGCAGCACGATCGCCACCATCATCTCGCCTGAAGCCAGGGGATCACCGTGGGAATCCTTCGCGATTCCGGGTAGATCCTTGATCACGCCAAACTGCTCGCGGCTGATAATGCTGGAGAGTTCGGAGTCGGATCCCTTGCGCATCGCCATGACGTTCAGCGCATTGCCGGTACTCGCAAACGCCTGCTTGAGTCCGCTCAGCAGCGCCATGATGAAGATGGCAATCGCGACCGTCAGGGCAATGCCGAGCGCGGTCATCACAGTTGCTCCCAGCCGCAAACGCAGATTACGGATGTTGTAGGAAATCGGAATCGCCATGCAAAATTGCTCCCGTTCCTCTGTTCTCAGTGTTCTAGCCCAAATGCCGCAGTCCCTCGGCAATATTCAGCGAAGACGCCCGGTAAGAAGGCAGAAACGCGCTGGCGAAGCCCACAAAAGCGGCGACCAGCAGGGCGACCACCATTGTGGGAAATGTCACCCTAAGACCAGGGCCGAAAAACTGTCCACTCTCGGCAATTGCTCTCACTAGAAATGTGGCGAGCAGCGCTCCTAAAATACCGCCCACCAGCGCCAGCGAGATCGCCTCACCCACAAACAATGCCAGGATGCCGCCACGCGTGAATCCGAGTGTCTTAAGCACCGCCACTTCGCGTACCCGCTCGCGGATTGACATCGCCATAGTATTGGCGGAAACCAGCAGAATCGCGAACACCACCGCCAGCGAAATCCCCAGGATGAACGCCTTTACATTTCCCAGCATGGCAACAAAACTCAGACCGAATGCCTTCTCGGTTTCGGTCTTCGTAGGCTGGGGCGAGTTGCGGAACATATCGTCGACGGCTTTGGCCACCCTGGGAACGGCTTCTGGAGAATCCACGCGAATGGCGAAGACTCCGACCTGATCTTTCATGTATTTGACCGATTCATAAACATACTTCTGATTGAAATACACAACATTTGCAGCGTCGGGGTCGTCGGTGTCATAGATGGCGCGAATGCTAAGTTCCAGGTTGGTCGGGAAAATCGTTCCCTGCAGCACGATGCGGTCGCCAAGCTTCCAGCCATGTTTATTCGCCAACGTGCGGCCGACCAGCGCGCCGGTCCGATCGTGGATCCAGGTCTGAAACTGATCAGGGGGAATTCTCCATTCGGTGTAGACCTTGGTGATCTCTTCCGGATCGGTTCCGAACTGAGGAAAGAAGTTTTCTGGCTTGTCGTCCTTCCACCTGCCGCCAAACCAGTTCTCGGGAGCGACGTTGACCACACCAGGAATGGCGCGAATCTTCTCACGGTAGGCCATGGGCAGAGCGAAAGTCAGCGACACCCGATGGCGCGTGATCAGGCGCAGGGCCGATTCCGGTGGGCCGCTGTCTATGTAAAAGGCTCGCCAGATGGTCATCATCAGCGTAAGCAGCAGGAGGGAAACACTGATACTGATAATCGTGAGAATGCTGCGGCGGCGATTCCGAAACGTGTTCTTGGCAACGAACTGCGTGAGGGTCATCGCGACTCCAAATTACGGGCCAGCCCTGCAATAGCTACGAGGGTCCCGTGCTGAAGGTTCCCCAATAAGGAGAATCGCCTCGTGTCAAACATGGGAAGAGCCAAGCGACCAGTTACACAGGGTTTAACCGAACTACTGGAGATTATCGCCCTACTCGACTAACGTCAGCCCTTTTAACAGAACTTTCATATCAGCTTGTACGCCTCCCTCCCGAATTAGACTCCGAATCCAGGGCTGGGTTAGCCATTTTCGGCCCTGGTCGGTGTCGGTAAAGCGTTGGAAGGACACATCCCTCCTATTTAGAAACTGCCGTGGGAAGGAACGGTTACGTACACGAAGAGGTACACACGTGCTAGCTGGTTACAACCCGTTTGAGGTGAACCCTGGTCTGGCTCGAAAGTCTAAGCTGTTAATGCTCAGTATAGACTGAAAGTCCTACTCGTATGGCTAACGGCAAGCCAGTCCTGCGAATTGGCGATCTCCTGGGTTTCGCGGTCCAACATCTGCGCGATTCGCTTCTGCGAAACTCTTTAACCACCCTCGGGGTTTCGGTGGGTGTGGCTTCGCTGGTGGCGATGCTGTCGCTGGGAATTGGACTGCAGCAGCTAGCCACGAAACGCCTGAACCGCTCCGGTCTGTTCGACTCCGTGATCATTACATCCCGGGAGTGGGATCAGTTCAACAGCATGGGCAGCCGGCCCGACACGCAGCCAAAAGAAGTCAGGGCGCTGGATATCAAGGCGCAGCAGGAGATCGCAACGCTTCCTAATGTCACTGAGGTCTATCCCGAGATCCGTTTTATGGCTGAAATGCGATTCGGAGAGCAATCACATTTTGCTCCCGTCGCGGCGCTTCCTCAGTCTTCGCGGGAACGCGAGGTATTCGACAACCTGAAGGGGAAATTCTTTTCCGGGCCGCAGGCTGAAGAGGTCATCCTGCATAACGATTTCGCCAAGCAACTGGGTAAGGACACATCAGCGCTGATCGGCAAAGAATTGGTTCTGAATTATGCGCAGCGAATGACCGCCGGCGATTCCCCGGGTTCGAAGAATAGTGGCTCGGGTGAGGCAACGGAGCAGTTGTTCTCGTCCGGGTTCTCCATTGTCAGAAAGCAGCAGCGGTTGAAGATCGTAGGTGTGATGGAAGGGGAACCCGAGCCAGCCCTGCGAGGCACAAATCGCGCGCGGGTCTTCATACCGACTCAGCTCGCCCAAAGCATGAACATTATGCTGGGATCGGACTTGCGAGAGATCGCACGCTCAACCTCCAGTGGCATGACGTTTCTCGCGCTCACCGCGCGAGTTGGCAAACCCTCTCAAGTGGAAGCGGTGGAAGACGCGGTCAAGAAGATGGGCTTTTCCGCCTTCTCCATGCTGGACGCGAGCCGCAGCTTGCGGCGCTTCTTTACCGTAGTAGACCTGTTTCTAGGCATTTTCGGAAGCCTGGCGCTGGCGGTAGCTTCGTTGGGGATTGTCAACACGCTGGTTATGGCGATCCTCGAGAGACGCCATGAGATCGGCGTGATGAAAGCCGTGGGCGCCAGCCAGGCCGACGTGCGTCGCTTGTTCTTTGCCGAGGCAGGAGCCATGGGATTCATTGGCGGGGTGATCGGGGTAGCCTTCGGATGGGCAATTGGCCGGCTCATCAATGCTGGAACCAATGCCTATTTGCGCAGCCGCGATCTCACTGGCGACACCTTCTGGGCGGTACCGTGGTGGCTGGTTGCGGGTGCAATAGGTTTCGCGATCATTGTGAGCCTGGTGGCGGGAGTGTATCCGGCGGCGCGGGCGGCGAGGCTGGATCCAATACAGGCTCTTCGCTACGAGTAGCATCAGAGGGAACTGATAATCGGGTTAAATCGTAGTCGTAAGCGGTCAGGATCAGAAAAAGGCGGGAAAAATTAGAAAGGCTGTGACATTGGTTATGCTCTAGCCGCCAACTCCTGCGAGGGAGTCAACAACGTGGAGACATGTACCGTCACAGCCCCTGATGCGATCACCGCTTTCGCAGTCCCCAACCCCAACGGTCTCCTCGCAGAGCCGTCGGTTTTTTCGGGTTTGGGCGTCCAGTGGATTGCTCCACCGCACCGAATCACTCAGTCTACTTCGGACCAGCTACTGTTTATTGAAGCTGACCCTTTCGACCGTCGACGCGCCGAATCCTAATTCATCGTGACGCGATGTCAAGACCCAAGATTTGTGCAAATGGCAATTGTTTGTGGATGCCATCCGTGCTGTGCAATTCACACAAAAATACAGGCTTGCCAGAATGGGAAATTGTATTTACCTGATTATCCACAACGATTTGCACAATCATGAAACCCAGATATCAACAAACGAATCTCTTGACCCAGCGACGCGCTTACTGCATTGTGTGCAGAACGAGCCGTATGTCAGATTTAACGGCGTACATCGATGGCGGTTCGCACGGGAGCCCGGGGCCTTCCGGTATCGGAATCGTCATTGAGCATCCCGGCGGCGAGCGCCTCCGCATCTCCAAGTGGATTGGTCACCAGGACAACAACGTCGCTGAATACGTAGCGCTGCTGGAGGTTTTGCAGCACGCCCTTGTGCTTAGAGCAACCGTCCTGCGGGTGTTTTCGGATTCGGAACTGGTAGTAAAGCAAATGACCGGCGAGTACGCCTGCAACAGCCCACGCCTATATTCCCTGAATTGGACCTGCCGCAGGCTGGCTCGGTTCCTGGAGTTCTACATAACTCATATTCCCCGCGAGTTGAACCGGGAAGCCAATCTTCTGGCGAATCATGCCGTTCGATCCCGCCAAGGGGCAGGACTTCTAGAGGCTCCGGCCGGACCGTAAGCTTCGCCCAGGCCCACTCCCGATTGACCCTTGTTTCTTCCCCTTGGATTTCCTCTTCCTCTTCTTCTTCTGTTGCTGCCCGCTGAGGAATTTGAACTCATACATTTTCATAGGGATACGGGCACCAGCAAAAACTACGCCTTCCATCTCCAGCCGCAGGCGTTGTTCCTGTGCGGAATGGCCGGTAAGCAAAATTTTTCCACCCGACCCGACAACGCGATGCCAGGGCAGGCCATCGGAGACATGGAGCGCCCAAGCAACCTGCCGCGCGGAACCGGGATATCCTGCTGCATGGGCAATGGCGCCGTAACTGGACACTTTTCCCTTGGGGATCTGACGGATCGTGCGTCGAAACGCATCAAACATTGCAGATTACTTTAGCAGCACCCCCGCCAGTACGACGGTGCCTAACCGATACGAGAAGCTAGTTGCGCAGAGGTCAGAGATAGCTTAGAGTCTCTGTACCGTTGGCCGGGTTTAAGTATGTAACGTGGGGATCCTGAGAAGTCCAGGGTGACGCTGGATTCTTACTTTATGGCCGCAAAACGAATCTTTCTCCTTTCCTTGCTTGGCATGCTGATGGCGGCCCTGCCCGCGCTGGCGGTCGATACCTATGTCCCGCTCCTGGACCAGGGCTTTCGCCTTCTGTACAACCTGGATTTCGACTCGGCGCAACAGCAATTCAGTGATTATCAGCATCAACATCCCGATGACCCGCTAGGTCCAGTTTCCGAAGCCGCAGGCTGCTTGTTCTCCGAGATGAATCGCCTGGGGATTTTGCAGGCGCAGATGTTCGTCAAGGATTCCAGCTTTAGCTCAAGGAGCAAACTGACTCCGGATCCAATGATCCGTGAGCGATTCCATGCGGCTCTGCAACGCGCTCAGACCCTGGCTGACCAGCGGCTAAAGACCAACGCTAATGATCAGGGTGCATTATTCGCCTCTACCTTGACTTCGGGGCTGAATGCCGATTACTCGGCACTCATCGAAAAGAAAAATACGGCATCGCTGACTTACACCAAGCAGGCCACTGAGTCTGCACAGCGTCTGCTGAAAGTATGCCCGGACTGCTACGACGCATACGTCGCGACTGGTATCAGTCAGTATCTGATCGGCAGCCTCTCGGCGCCTTTCCGGTGGATGTTGCGGCTGGGTGGCTTTGCCGGCGATAAGCAGCAGGGAATTTCAGAGTTGCGGCTGGCGGCAGAAAAAGGTCACTACCTGGCTCCGTTTGCGCGCATACTTCTTGCCATCGCTTATTTACGGGATAAGCAACCCCAATCCGCGCGAGTGTTGCTTGCAAGCTTGCGAGACGACTTTCCCGGAAATCCCCTGTTCGCACGCGAACTGGCACGCCTCGATTCCGGCCAGTAATGACATTCTGGCGCAGGCCCCAACTGCCTTTTGTAGTTGTTTTGCTGTTGGCGGCGAATTCCCTCTTCGCTGCGCCTCGAGCTATTGATACCGAGCGTTCTACCATCACTATTCGCGTCTTCAAGTCAGGCTTGTTCTCTGCGTTTGCAGACAATCATGACATTTCGGGCACGATTGCTTCGGGCCGCCTGGATCAGGATGCCAGAAAGGTCGAACTGACCATTCGTTCCGCGGACCTCAAGGTCATTGACTTGAGTCTGGATCCGGCCAAGCGCCAAGAAGTGCAGACCAGAATGGTGGGCCCCGAGGTCCTGGACGTTGAGCACTATCCTGAAATCCGCTTTACTTCCCGATCCGTGGAGCCACGTGGGGACAGCGGAGACAAACGAGAGTGGCTGGTGCAGGGGGAGTTGACTCTCCATGGGCAGACCCGGCCTTTGTCCCTTCATGTCACCGAGAG
>DASPRM010000128.1 GCA_035624455.1 Terriglobales bacterium | reverse complement strand
CTGGAAGGCGGGGTCGTAAACCGTGATCTGGAATGACGGGAACGGCTCGCCGTCGCTGGCTGCGCCGGTGCCATCCTTGTGGACGTTGTCGTTGTCGTCCACGTAGTCATCGCTGTAGAAGCCGTTGGTCTGGTCGCGGTTGATCTTGAACTTGTAGTAATAGACCGTAGGCGTAGACGGCATGGTCAGCGTGGCTTTCCAGACGTCGTATTCCGTGCCATTTATGGTGATGTTCTGGTCGAAGGGCATGTCCGTGTCAACCGGGCCGGTGGTGTTGCCGGTTGCCGTGTCGAACAGGTAGGCGCGTACGCTCACACCCCAAATGCCGGTGGCATGCAGCGTGCGGAAGCGCAGCGTAACCTGCGTGTTCTCCGGAACCGCGCCTTCCTGATCGCGATAGAACGTGTCAAACGTATTGTGGTAGAAGCCAACCTTGTCGTCGCCGCTGAAGCCTGCTGGCTGCTCATTGGAGAACGGTGGCGTGCTGGTGCCGTCGCCGGTGTTGTCAATGGCGAAGTACTGCGTGGCGCTCGTCTTGCCAATCGCTCCTATGTTGTTATCGGTGGGAACCTGACCGTAGATGTAGCCTCCGCTGGACGTCAGGTATCCAAAAAAGACAAAACTTGAAGGAATCCCGCCGCCAGTGATGGCGCTCCAAGGAATTGCGACCTCACGCGTGTTTTGATTTCCGCTATTGCTGGCGTAGGCGCCATAGTTCGCCGTCTGCGCGCTCCAGTTGCCACTGCCGTCGGCGTTGCGGTACTCGCGGTAACCGTCCTTGAAATAGGTTACGAACTTCGCGCGGAAGGGTAGCGATGTGATATCGCTTCCGTCATAGTTGAAGCCGGAGAGGTTGCCATCAGCGTCAGTGCAACAGGTGACCGGATTCTGCGGATTTCCCGTAACGTACACGACCGCGCCTTCGGAGAGATTAGCGTTCACTATGGCGACATAGAGATTACTGGCGTCCCAGGTCATGTACCAGGTTTGTCCGGTGTTGCCGGCATTGGAAAGCGAGTTATTAGTCCCGTACTCGCCCGGAGTAATCGAACCATCAATCGTCGGCGTGGCCCACTGCGCGCGGAGCGGCGATGCGGCCGCAACTACGAGAATTAGCGTAAGAGTGAGCTTCGAGAAGGCAGCACGGCGCATCACACACCTCGCGAGAGTTCCCCAGCTCTTTGAGAGCCAGCCGCTAGCTACGCAAATGTTGTTGGTTGGACTTGCTCAGAAGTTGCAAACATCGGGGCCTCCCCAGAGGGGCCCGAGAAGGGAGTTCCCCGACGCACGGCGAAACCGGAAATCGTGCCGCGAATTTTTCGCACATTTTTCTCGCGATTGCAACTGCGAACTACCAGAACCGGGTCTCGAGTTTCATTCGCCGGGCCCATTTAGCGCTTGTAGCCAAATTTGCGCAGCAGCTCGTGGCGCCAGGTCACATCGGCCTCACCCTCAACGCCCTTTGGAGAGCTGCCGTCAATCACTCCCAGCACGCCCCTTCCTTGCTCGGTTTGCGCCACAATGATTTCGACCGGATTAGCAGTTGCGCAGAAAATCGAGCATACCTCGGGAACACTCTGGATGGCGTTCAGAACGTTTATCGGAAACGCATTCTGCAGTATGACAACAAACGCATGGCCCGCTGCCAATGATTGCGCGTTGCGGACAGCTACGGCGCGAAGCGCCGGATCATTTCCTTCTGAGCGCACCAGGCAGGCGCCGGAACCTTCGTTGAAAGCCAGACCGAATTTGGCCTGCGGCACGGCGCTGGTGACGGCTTCGTAGAGATCTTCCACCGTCTTAATGAAGTGCGACTGTCCGACAATAATGTTGCTTTCCGCGGGGATCTCCATCCGCACGGCCTTCAATTCGAGCATGAGTTCTCCTCCGCTTCTAAGCGCCGAGCTATTTGCTGGCCCGCCGAAGTCGGATAGCATGAGTCCTGGCGCGCCGCCTCGGGTGTTGGGACAGGTCTTCCATCCGCCCAACCGGACTCCAAGAATGAAGCTGGAAGTGTACTGCTATTCAGGCCGTAAAGCAGACGAAAGACCGGTTCGGTTTCGCCTCGATGGACATGAGTATCGAGTCAAAGAGATTCTGGATCAGTGGTACGGGCCGGACGCGGTCTTCTACAAAATTCACGCAGACGATGGGAATCTCTACATCTTGCGCCAGCAAACTTCTGCCCCCGATGCCTCCTGGGATCTCGTCTCATTCCGCGCCCTGCCCAAGACCCGCTAGACCGGCATGTCCTTTGACAATTCCTTTTCGGAGGGGCTTTCGCTGAAGATATAGGGGTGAATTGCAAGGGATCCCACCGGAGGCTGCTGAATATTTGATGGGCCTGAACAGGCTTGATCTCTTCATCATCGCGGCCTACCTGGCGGGAATTACGCTTTTCGGCCTTCGCTTCCGCAAGAAGGACCGATCGCTGCGCGACTACTTTCTTGCTGACCGCAATGTCCCCTGGTGGGCAATCGCTCTCTCCATCGTTGCCGCCGAGACCAGCACCCTGACCATCATCAGCATCCCCGGCCTGGCCTACGACACCAACTTCGGTTTTCTACAAGTAGTGCTCGGCTATTTGGTTGCCCGAGTAGTGATCTCGCTGCTCTTCATTCCCCATTATTTTCGTGGCGATCTATTCACCGCCTACCAACTCATGGAGCGCCGATTCGGACCGCGGTTACGCTCGCTCACCGCCGGCCTATTCCTGATCACGCGCGCCGCCGCCGAAGGAGTGCGCGTGTTTGCAGTGGCTATCGTGGTAGGAATTGCCCTGAACCCCGCGCTGGGTGGGCTGACGGAGTTTCGCCGCGATCTGGCTTCCATCGCCATCGTCACCCTGCTCACCCTGATCTACACCTTCGAAGGGGGTATGGCGGCAGTGATCTGGACTGACGTGGTGCAGATGGTGATCTACGTCGGCGGAACACTCGTTGGGTTTTTCACCATCCTTCACCTCGTACCCGGAGGATGGGACTCGATCCGCACCGCGGCCGCTGCTGCTGACAAGTTTCGAATTTTCGACTTCTCTTTCAGCTTGTCTAAAACCTATACCTTCTGGGCAGGATTGATCGGCGGGACCTTTCTGACCACCGCCAGCCATGGCACAGATCAGCTCATGGTGCAGCGGCTACTTGCCGCCAAAAACGAGCGTCAGTCGAAAGCGGCACTGCTCAGCAGCGGGCTGGCGATCCTCTTTCAGTTCACTCTTTTTCTCTCGGTCGGGGTGATGCTGTGGGTGTTCTACCGGCTGTTTCCGCCGGCTGCTGGCTTCAGCCGATCCGATCGCATGTTCCCCACATTCGTCGTAACCCAGATGCCGCATGGCATATCGGGTCTGCTGATCGCCGCCATTCTGGCGGCAGCCATGTCGAATCTGAGTGCCGCTTTGAATTCGCTCTCGTCCAGTTCGATCGTGGACTTCTACGTTCACCGCCATCCCGAGACGAGCGAGGTGGCGCGGGTCCGGATCTCCAGGATTGCGACCATCGTCTGGGGACTGGTGCTTTTCACACTGGCGATCCTCTCGCGTCGAGGCGGACGCGTGGTTGAGGTCGGCCTCTCCATTGCTTCGGTGGCCTACGGCGCGCTGCTGGGCGTCTTTCTCCTTGGACTGCTCACTCGGAAAGCCAACGAGCGTGGCGCAGCCGTGGGCATGGTTTGCGGATTCTGCTTGAACCTTTATATCTGGCTTTTTACGAAAATACCCTGGACCTGGTACGTGGTGATCGGCAGTTCAGTGACCTTCGCAATCGGTTATGCGGCCAGCCGCATAGTCGGCTCGAGTCTGCAGAAAGAAGCTACCAAGGAACCGGCGGCATGGCAGAAATCGTGGTAACCGGCGCAACCAGGGGTGCGGCCCCGCAACTGGCGCGCGACCTCAAGGTCAGCCACGCCAGCGCCATCGTGGTGGGGACAATCATCGGCAGCGGCATCTTTTTGGTGCCCGCCGAGATGATGCAGGCGGTCGGCTCTTCCGCCTATGTCTACCTGGCATGGATCGTGGGAGGGCTGCTGTCATTTTTCGGAGCTCTCACCTACGCCGAGCTGAGCGCGATGAAGCCAGAAGCAGGCGGCGAATATGTTTATGTACGGGATGGCTACGGTCCGCTGGGCGGCTTTCTCTATGCCTGGACATACTTCCTGATCGCCAAGCCCGGCTCCATTGCAACCATCGTCACAGGCTTCGTGCGCATTCTGGGCACGTTTGCGCCTCTGGCATTTCTGCCGCAGGTGGTGATCCGAAACCCCGTCGTCATCACTTGGGGCCAACTGGTCGCGATCGGCGCCATCGCACTCATTTCTTTCATCAACTACATCGGGGTGAAGCGGGCGGGAGAATTTCAGCTATTTTTCACCCTGCTGAAAGTTGCCATCATTTTCGGGATCGTGGCCGCGGGATTCAGCTACTCGCGAGGCAGTTGGACAAATTTCGCCACCACATATCCGCAGGCAGTCGGTGGTTTTGCGGGATTTATGACTGCACTAATCGCCGCGCTCTGGGCCTACGACGGCTGGAACCTGGTGACGACGGTTTCAGCGGAGATGCGTGACCCGCAGCGCAGCCTTCCCATTTCCCTGATCTTTGGTGTGGCCACGGTGGCCGCGCTCTACATGCTGGTGAACGCGGCTGTGCAGTTCGTGATGCCGGCGGGAGCGATCGCCTCATCGCCGCGTCCGGCATCGGATGCCATGGCGCGAGTGGCAGGACCGCTGGGCGCGGGCGTCGTGTCGGCTGGCATGGCTCTTTCAATGCTGGTGACGCTCAACGGAAGCACCTTAACCGGGGCCCGCATTCCCTTTGCTCTGGCGCGCGACGGCTATTTTTTCCGCTCCATCGCCCGCATCCATCCTCGCTTCCATACGCCCTCGACCTCCATCCTGGTACAGGCCCTGGTGGCGTGCCTGCTGGTGCTCTTCGCCGGCAATTTTCAGCAGCTGTTTTCGCTGACTCTGTTTGCAGAGTGGCTGTTCTACATGCTGGCAACGGCCTCGGTCTTCATCTTCCGCGTCCGGGAGCCAAACGCGAATCGTCCCTACAAGACCTGGGGATATCCGCTCGTACCGGCAGTTTTCATCCTGGCATCGGCAGTACTGCTGTATTACTCCTTTATGGCCAACTGGAAAAATTCGATCATCGGCGTGATCGTGATTCTGGCGGGTATCCCTGTCTTCTACCGCTTTTCCTCCAAACGTGCTAGCCGGGAGAGCTAATACTTGCCTGGGATGGTTCGCGAACTCGATCCACAAGCCCTGGAGGTTGCGAAGCCACGCCTCTTAGCTTAAGCTTCGGTTCGCAGTCTCAGCCACTTCGGGAGAAGAAATGCCAAGTAAACCCAGGAACGAACAGCGGCGCGCCAAGCGCATTTCCGCCAGCGTCCCCGTGTCAGCAAAGCGGATGGGCGATGGCGCATTGGAATTAACGGGCCAGACGCGCGATGTCAGTATCAGCATGCGCGGGGTATTCATGTATTTAAGCAATCGTGTTGCGGAGGGCTCTGAATTGGAGCTGGTTTTTCCTATGCCGCGCGGTGTCTCGCCGGCCGAGGATACATGGGTGCGTTGCAAGGCTCGCGTCTTGCGCGTTGAGAAAGAAGAGAATGGAACCCGCTTTGGGGTAGCCGCGGTGATCGAGACGTACGAAAATCTGGCCGACACCGTCGCCCACCCGGCCTAATGACTCTGAAAGGCGAGGCTTCAACCCAACATCAGCGGGCGAAGCATCTGTGCATTAAGCGGCCAACGCGGCCGATATTCCCACCAGACAGTCCCGCTAGCTAGGTCGACTCCCGGATCTGCTTTGCCCGCTCATACACTTCAACGTACTTTCTGGCCGAGGCCGTCCACGAAAAATCCTTGTTCATGCCGTTGCGCATCAGCGTGTGCCAGTTGGTCTGATCGCGGTAGGCCGCAAGTGCCTGCTTCAGCGTGGCAAACAACGCGTCTCCCGAATACTCGGTGAATTTGAAGCCGGTCCCTTTACCGGTCTTGGGATCCCAGGGTTCGACCGTATCATCGAGTCCGCCAGTGGCGCGCACCACGGGGACGGTTCCATACCTAAGGGCGTACAACTGGTTCAGCCCGGACGGTTCATACCTCGAAGGCATGAGGAACATGTCCGCGCCTGCCTGAATCTTATGTGCCAACGGCTCGTCATAGGCGAACTTCACTGCGAATTTTTGCGGATATTGCTTGTTCAAACGCCGGAAAAGATCCTCGTAGTGCTTGTCGCCGGTGCCGAGCACAACTAACAGCAACTCCTCGCGGGCCAGGCGGTCGGCGATTTGCGATAGCAGATCGAATCCCTTCTGCGCGGCGAAGCGTGCCACGATGCCGATCACCGGCCGCTTCACCTCCGAGCCGTCCTGTCCAAAAACACTCAACAGGTCTTTCTTGCAGTCGGCTTTGCCGCTCAAATCCCGCGCCGAATAATGATGGGCGAGGTATTTGTCTTTTTCCGGATTCCATTCGTTGTAGTCCACGCCGTTCAGGATGCCGGTTACGGTTGCGGCTCGGCCCTTCAGCACTCCTTCCAGACCGAAGCCGAATTCAGCCGTCTGGATCTCCTGGCTGTAGCGCTTACTGACGGTGGTGATGAAGTCGGAAAACAGCAATGCGCCTTTCAGAAAGCTTACTTTGCCGAAGAATTCCATCTTGCCGATGGTGAACAGGTCCCAGGGAAGCATAAGCAGTGGCAGTATGTCGGCAGGAAACTGGCCCTGGTAGCCAATGTTATGGATGGTAAACACCACCGGGACTTGCTGGAACGAAGGATCCTCGTCGTACATAGTACGCAGCAGAACCGGGATCAGCGCCGATTGCCAGTCGTGGCAGTGAAATACCTCCGGCGCCCCCAGAATTTTGGAAGCCTCCAACACCGCGCGGCAGTAAAGTGCAAAGCGCTCGGCATTGTCGCGATAATCGCCCAGAGCAGTCCCGTAGAGTGCCTCCCGATCAAAGTAGGGCGGATAATCTATAAAATAGAATTTGACGCCATTGCGTGAGCCACCGTCGAGGATGGAACAAAAGCGGTACTTATCATCAAAGGGAATGGTGAGACTGGAAATGACCTTTCTTGTGTCCGGGGGAAGCTGGGTTTGTTTGTAAAGCGGCAGATAGACCGTAACCTGATGCCCCAACTCCACCAGGGCCGCCGGCAGTGCCCCCACGACATCGGCCAGTCCTCCGGTCTTGGCAAACGGCACACATTCAGACGCTGCAAACACAATTCGCATCTATGGGAATGCCTTTCATTGCGGAATGGGAAGATGATTGTGTGCCAGAAGGTTCCAGGTTCGGCTAATTAACATCCGGAAGGTGAGTCTAAATGGCCAATGGAAATAGGGTCAACGCTGAGACAGCCGCTGAAACAGTTGGCCCAGCAATGCGCAGGAATGGCACGGCCAACGGCAGGCGCCCGCAGAAGCCCAAGCTCGGTCAGCACTTCCTAAGCGATCCCAAAGCTGCGAAGAAGATAGTAGAGGCTCTCGGAGACATCTCGCATCAGATCGTTGTGGAAATCGGTCCCGGCGGCGGAGCCCTCACCGATCTGCTTGTGCAACGCGCCGGTCATCTCATCGCCATTGAGCTGGACCGCGTGCTGGCTGCGCAAATGCGGCTGCGCTATACGCGCTTCCCCAACGTGGAGATCCTGGAAGGCGACTTCCTGAAGCTCGAGTTCCCAACCGTGCTGGGTCATCGTCCGGGCCTGCTCACCGACCGCTCGCCTCACACCCAGCTCTCCACTGCGCGCGTCGTCGGCAACATTCCTTACTACATCAGCTCCGACATTCTGCTGCGGCTGTTCGAGTTCCACGACCGTATCGATACGGTGGTGATCATGCTGCAGAAAGAAGTGGCTGACCGCGTTGCCGCCCGCCCTGGCGGCCGCGAGTATGGACTGCTGTCCGCAACTGCGCAGCTCTACGCCAATGTCGAGAAGTTATTCACTCTGCCGCCGGGAGCCTTCTCGCCACCGCCGAAGGTCCACTCGACGGTGCTGCGGCTTACTATGGCTCCACAATTCCAGGCTCTCGGAGTGGACGAAGAAGGCTTCATCGAGTTCCTGAAACTCTCCTTCGGCAAGAAGCGAAAGATGCTGGTAAATAATCTGAAAGAGCGCTACGCAGGCGAGTCGATTCGCGCCGCGCTCAAGCAGGCGGGTGCGCGCAGCGACGTCCGCGCCGAGGCCTTGTCGCTGGACAAGATGGCAGCTTTGTACGGGGCGCTGGCGGTGAAGGTGGTGGCGGGCTAGCTGCCATCAAGTTTTGTACTGCCTTTCGCGGGATAAGCATAAGCGATTGGTTTGTCAGCACGAGACTGCAGAGGCATCGAGGAATCTGCACTTCCTACACTGGGTCGTTTCTGAGCGCGGCGCGACCAGTTCTTCCCCGCACGCGTAGCGCGCGGTCGCACCGAGCGAAGAATCTCTGCTTTTCAAAGCGTGATGACAGTTCGAACCCCATAGTATAATTCGCTGGAATCAAGCTGAGCTCTTGCCGGCTCCAGCCTTTGGCTCCGAAACCTGCTTTACGGGAGATGAACCATGGCCACGTTCATCCGCCCACCCGCTGTCGCCGGACAGTTCTATCCCGGCAAGCCCGAAACTCTTCTGCGTGAAATTCACAGCTACACTGATGTTGGTGGGGAAAAGCTGCGCGCCCTCGGCTGCGTCGTGCCTCACGCGGGATACATGTATTCGGGTCATGTTGCGGGCGCGGTTTACGGGAGATTGGAGCTTCCGCAGCGCTTCATCATTCTCTGTCCCAATCACACCGGCTACGGCGAGCCGCTCTCGATCATTCGCGAGGGGCGCTACCAGACTCCCCTGGGCGAAGTCGCCATCGACTCCGAATTGGCAGAGGAACTGATGTCCAAGGACCCCTTGCTCAGCGAAGATTACGATGCCCAGCGCCACGAGCACGCGCTCGAGGTGCAGCTTCCATTTTTGCAAAGCCTGCTTCCGAGTTTTGGGTTTGTGCCCATCACGGTGGGCGTCCGCCGCTACGAGTATCTCGAACAGTTAGGGACAGCGGTAGCCGAGGTAGTGAGCGCGCAGGCTGAGCGCGTGATGATCATCGCCTCCAGCGACATGAACCATTACGAGACCGACTCCACCACGCGCGTAAAAGACCGGCTGGCCATCGATCGCATTCTTGCACTCGATGCCAAGGGGCTCTACGAGGTCGTCATCAACGAGCAGATCAGCATGTGCGGATTCGGACCGGCTACGGCGATGCTGACCGCAGCAAATTGGCTGGGAGCAAAGTCGGCGGAGCTCATCAAGTACGCCACCAGCGGCGACATCTCCGGCGACCGCAAGACCGTTGTGGGCTACGCTGGGATTGCGGTCTGCTGACCAACTCCTCACGCTTGCCAGAATAAAGGCGGCCACCCCCTATGCGACCTCGTTCATCCTGACGGGTCATTGTGAGCGACGCGCGGCAGCTCTCTTCGCAGGCGCAGCCCGCGGTCGCGCCGAGCGAAGAATCTCTGCATTTCAAAAAGCAGACTACTTCGACTTGCCACCACCATGCATCCCCGATGATGAGTGCATGGAAGAGGATCCCGAAGAATGAGCCCCCGTCGAGCCGGAGGAGTGCATCCCGGACCCCGACATCGAACCCGTCGCTGAATGTGAGGACGAATAGCTCCTGCCTCCGGAAGCTGGCGACAGCCCTGTAGCGTGCGGGGTACGCGACACACCCGACCCGACCGGCGCGATTCCGGAGACCATCGTCGGATGCCACGGCTGGCTCGATACCGGTCTAGCCTCCGGTGCCAAACTGCTCGCCGGAATGCTCATCGAGTTCGCCTGCGTTACCCACGCTCCCGTAGCGGCGGAAACGGCGCCATGGTTATTGGGCTGCGCGATCCGCTCAATGCTGTCCTGCGTGACTACCAACGGTGCCCGCACATTAGGATTTGGCCTGGGACCGAAGCTATTCACCGGGACATTTCGCACGATGGTTGTGCCCGCAGTTGGCGGTGTCGTGGGAGAAACCGGACGCGCCCAATACGCCGGAGGATTCACCACCACCGGCACTGGTTGCCATCCATTGAAGTGACCCGGATGCCAGCACCAGCCGTAGTTGCCCACCCAAACCCAGCTGCCAAACCGGTAAGGCGTCCATCCCCAGGGATAGCTGGAAACAAATGTGTAACCGTAACCGGGGTAGTACGCCCACGCTCCGTAATCGAATGGATCCCAGAACGGGCTCACTCCGAACGGCCGCCATAATGAGCCATAGCCGGGCACCGTTGACCAAGAACCGTAATAGCTCAGATCATTCCAGCCGTATTGATACGGCGAAGGATTGTTAGCAGACGCGGTCTGGTTGTACGCGGCCTCGTAGCGCACCCTCTCGCTATCCCAACCATCAGTAATCTCTGGCGTAATCTCTTTTGCCAGAGCGAATTTGGACGGACCGCTCAAGTCTATTGTTAGGCTTTCACCCTTGCGTACCCACGCGATTTCCCGATCGTTGCTGACCGGCAGCTCACCGCCGAACACAGCGAATTCTGCCCGCCGACTGTCTACGGAGACACGAAAGTGGACGGCGTGGTCGAGCCTAATGCGCTGATCGGCAAAAGCGAGAGTGAACTCCTGGCTGCCTTTGCGCAGATAATTCACATATGCCGTGCCTTCGCCGATCCTGACCAGATCGATCAGAGTCCCCGAATCCTGCAGGCTGAGCTCGTCGAAGCTGACTTGGGAATTCTCGAGCAGCCGTAGTGTGCTTCCGTTTTCAAACTCGACTTCCACCCGGCCATCGGCGCCGGTCTCCAGGCGCACACCCTGCGTGACGGGAAGGTTGAGAATGGCTTTCTCGAAACCGTTGCCGGTGTTGCGGTCGATCTGGACATCGCCTTCGACGTAGCTGAGACGCACGAATCGCACGTGCGAATCGGAAAACACCGAGATCGGCCACATGAGGATCAGAATTGCGGCAGCAGAAAGGAGAGCACGTACCGTCCGCCTGGTGAACATAGTCGCGCCCCGCGTCGATCTTACTTATTAGACATATTAGACACCCAAAATGGGTGCTTCCGGACGCGTGCAACACAAAAAAACAGCGCCCGGCGACCCCCGTTTCAACCTGGCCCCACTTCGCTTCTAGGGCCGCTCGGATGCCGACGACGAAGGCACGCGGGCCAGAATCGCTTCAGCACGCCTCCGGGCTATGTTGATCACAGTGTGATCGGCGGCAATTTTCTCCAGCACCGGCGCTACCACTTGCAGTTCCGTCAGGTCGCCAGTGCGAGCCATCTCTTCCATGCGTTTCAATTCCGCATCCATCCCCAGTTTGTCATATTTATGCAGATCGCTCAGATGCCGCCCCATTTCCAACGTAGTTGAGAGATTCTGGAAGAATTGCGTCACCCGCTGGATGCGCACATCCTGCGACCAATTGTAAGTGGTCGAACCCTGCTGCTCCGGGCTGGCGAATTCCAGTTTCTTGGTTCCGGTAAAGGCAATTTTTGACTTTCGGTAGTCGAAGTCGCCCCGGAAATAATTCAGTTCACGGGCAGCGGCGAACAGGCTGTCACGCCCAGCATCCGATACGCGAAATTCAATGTGGTAGGGAGGATCGTCGGGATCCTGACTGTGGGATTCATAACTGGCATGGCCACCGGAGTCCACCACGATGACGTAGTGGCTGGGATCAATTTGGGGCATGTCAAAGGTGAAGGTGATGGCGCCCGACCTTGCAGACTCGATGGGAGCAGCAGGCGATTGCGCGGCGCCGCTGGAAATTCCCACACCGAGCGCCAGAAGAAGCAAACAGCTGAAGAAGCGGACAATGCTAATGTCCTTGCGAAACAATCCAAAGGCTCTCACTAGATAAACATTGTAATGGTTGCAAGCGCGAGAGACTCTAGTGGACCCCCTTCATGCGCCTGAGTGTCCCATCCGTGTGCAGATGGCAGATGGCGATGGCCAGGGCATCAGCGGCATCGGGCGATTCCGGCGGTTCCGGCAACTTCAGCAAGACTGTCACCATGTGCTGCACCTGGCTTTTGTCCGCGCGGCCGTAGCCGACCACCGCAGACTTGATCGACAAAGGCGCGTACTCTGCCACCTCCAATCCCTGAGAGGAAGCAGCCAGCATCGCCACACCGCGCACTTGTCCCAACTTGAGGGCGGATTTTGCGTTTACGGCGTAGAAGACGTCCTCGATCGCCACCATGTTGGGGTGATGCTGCTCAATGATGTCGCAGAGGAAGCGAAAGACCTGGCCGAGGCGCTGCGGCATGGGCTGCTTCGGCGAGAGCTTCACTGTTCCGCAGGTCACGAAGTGCAGAGTGCCGTCGGCAGCTTGCTCCACCACGCCATATCCGGTGTATTCGCTGCCGCAGTCGATGCCCAGCACACGCATAAGCGCGAGTGTATATCGGCATTGCTTGAGATGGGTATTGCCATCGCGCAGTCCTTAATGAGGAAGATTGGCGGAAGAGCCACTGACAGATCGCGCCATCCATTTTCCCAACTGCCCGGTCATCATCAGGTAGATCATCCGAAAATCGCTCATCAGCGACCACCAGGGATGACCAAGGGTGGCTGGGCGATTACCTTCTACAACGAAGTGGGAGAACCAGGCAAACCCGTATCCGATGAGCGGGAAGAGCAGGATTCCCCAAAGCTTCCCGGCGGCCACGGTGACGACAGCCACAATCAGTCCCAGCGTGGTGCCGCAGGCGTGCAGATAACGCGTGGCTGGGCGGCTGTGCTCGCGCAGGTAGAATACAAAAAAGTCATCGTAGCTGGTGAATTGGTAGGGCTCTTCCATCGCGTCCTCACCCCCAGGGTGAAAGTCAACCCCTGGTAGGGGACATCTTATCCTTTGTCCCATTCTGGTAACAGATTTCCGCGCCAGGAGGACCGGGGCGTCGCTGGAGTCCTGGTACAGAACGACAGGCCATTGGACAAAACGGTACAATCTTCGGCAAACTCGAACGTTCATTCCGAATGAATCTGTCTTGACTGAGGAGCAGTCATGAAAATCGGCATCCTGACCGGCGGCGGTGATTGTCCCGGCCTGAACGCGGTGATCCGTGCGGTAGTCCGCAAAGGCACTTTCCACTACGGCGATAAGTTCGTTGGCTTCCTCGAAGGATGGCGCGGAGTCGTCGAGAACAAGGTCGAAGTCCTGGACCTGACCAAGGTAGCCGGCATCCTGCCTCGCGGCGGCACGATCTTGCGCACCTCCCGCACTAATCCCGCCAAGCGGGAGGGCGGGCTGCAGCGCTGTGTGGACAATCTCCACCGCAACGGGGTCGATGCCCTGATTACCATTGGCGGTGACGACACCATGTCCGTCGGGCTCAAGCTGAGTGAGATGGGTTTGAAGGTAGTGGGTGTTCCCAAGACCATTGACAACGACCTTAGCGGCACCGATTTCACCTTTGGCTTCGACACGGCGGTCGAGATCGCCACTGAGGCCATTGACCGCCTCCACACCACCGCCGAAGCTCACAACCGCGTGATCGTGGTGGAGGTGATGGGGCGCGACTCTGGCTGGATCGCGCTTTACAGTGGGATTGCCGGTGGCGCGGACGTCATTCTGATCCCCGAGCGCCCCTTTGACATCAACAGCGTGGCTGAAGCGCTCAAGCTGCGCCACGCGCGGGGGCGCTATTTCAGCATCGTGGTCGTAGCGGAAGGCGCGACCTTCGCTCCCGTAGCCTCACGCGACGGACACGCGATCACGCAAGACATCGGGAAAGACGAGTTCGGGCACGTCCGCCTCGGTGGCATTGGCAACCTGCTGGCGAAGGAGATCGAACACCTGACCGGATTCGAAACCCGCGCAGTAGTACTGGGCCACGTGCAGCGCGGCGGCTCACCTACGGCGTTTGATCGTGTGCTGGCCACCCGCTATGGCACCGGCGCCATCGACATGGTACATCGCGGTGACTTCGGCAAAATGGCGGCTCTCCGCGGTAACGAGATCGTGGCCATTCCCCTGCAGGAAGCTCTGAGAGAAAATCGCAAGGTCGATGAAGGCCTGATCGCTGTGGCCCTGGGCCTGCACGACAAGATCGGCACAGAAAAGGAACCGGCGCCCGAGGTCATTACCTCGACATAGCATGCCGAACACCAGAATGTTCTGCGACCCGCGTGACCGTTAGCCGTAATGACCTTGGATAGGGAGAGGGCGATGAGCAGCGGGCATCGCCCTCCACCGCTTTTCCCCCTCAACCGACCCTTTCCTATCGCTTGCTTTTTGCAAGTGACATCTGTTAAGGTATCGCAGTGCATCGGAGGCCTAAGTCAAAGCCGCGCTCCGGCTGTCCCGTGAGTGTTTCCCTTGAGGTGTTCGGGGATCGCTGGTCGCTGCTCATCATCCGGGATCTGATGGTTCGTGGATTCCGCACCTTCAAGCAATTCCAGGAAGCGGGCGAGGGAATCGCAACCAATGTTCTCGCAGATCGTCTAAAAAAACTTGAAGCCGCAGGGATTATTTCTCCAGAACCGGAAGAAAGCGATGGGCGAAGGGTAAATTACCGGCTTACGGAGAAGGGAATTGATCTGGCGCCAGTAATGCTCGAGCTACTTATTTGGGGTGCGCGCCACCAGCAGACCGCGGCTCCCTGCGCACTCATCGCCAGGATGGAAAAGAACCGGGAGTGGGTGCTGGCGGAAGCCAGAAGACGGTGGAAAGAGCGAGATGCGACTCCACTGATACCGTCATTCGTGGAGAGAAGAGTCGATCGAGGTGGGGTCAGAGGCCGAAGGGCGGGCGCACCTGCCGTTCGAGTGCGCGAGTAGACGCGATGTCCGCAGGCCAGTTCAGGATTAGCGATTTCCGGGGCCGATTTATGTCTTACAAGTCCTGCGTCTTACGAAAGCCAAGGAGAAAACACGATGAGGAAAGCATCGCTACTCTTCTGCGTTGTGCTGCTGGCGAGCGCTGCGGTATTCAGTCAAACGCTCACTTCAGCCGACCGTGATAAGGCGGAAACGTACCTGCAGCAAACTCGTGACGGCGTGATTGCGGCAACGCAGGGCCTTTCGGAGGCGCAGATGAAATTCAAGCCGGCACCGGACCGGTGGTCGGTTGCGGAGGTGCTGGAACATATCGTTCTGGTGGAAGACTTTACCTTCCAGAATGTCACGGACAAGGTAATGAAAGCGCTGGCGGGACCTGGCGATCGCGACACCGCCAAAATTGATGCCATGGTTTTGGCCCTGGTTCCGGATCGCACCAATAAGAGGCAGGCGCCGGAAGGAGCCAGGCCCACCGCTCGCTGGACACCCGCGGAAAGCCTTGATCACTTTCAGAAGAGCCGAGCCCGAACGATTGCTTTCCTGGAATCGACTCCCGACTTGCGGGAACACGTTGGTGATAGTCCGCTGGGGCAGTTAGACGCCTACGAATGGCTGCTGTTCATGGGAGCACACAGCGAGCGGCATACCAAACAAATCCTGGAAGTGAAAGCGGATCCCAATTTCCCCAAGAACTGAAGCGGTAACACGCAACATTTCGATCCAAAAATTCTCTGGATACAGGTCGATTTATAGTGAGTGTGATCGTCGTTAGAAGGAGGCTGACATCTGGAGGTCACCCGGGTGCCAAGTCTGAAACTGAGGAGTAGTTAATTCATAACAACCACAAAAACATAAGAGGGAGATACAGTATGGAAACAAAGCCGACGCACGAACAAGCACAACTCCAACTGCAGCTTTACGAGATGCGGCGTGAGGCACGTTTGCGCCAGGCACGCGACTGGTTCTTCAAGAACTACTTTGTGAACAACCTCGATGACGCCATGCGCCTGGCTGCGCCGGGAACCGAAACTGGCGCATTCGCGGCCATGGTAGTCAGCTATTGGGAACAGGCATGTGCCTTGCTCAACTACGGCCTGCTCCACGAGGATCTGTTCTTCGAAACCAGTGGCGAGTTCTTCGGAGTTTGGGAGCGCGTGAAGATCGTCGTTCCACTTTTCCGCGAAAAGTTCGCCTACAAGGGCTACCTGGCGCAAATGGAAAAGGCTGCGCAGCGGTATGAGACCTGGGTGGAAAAGCGCTCACCCGGTCACCTCACCGCCATGCGTGAATTCATGAAGCAAATGGAGTCGCAGCTGAAAAAGGCTGCCTAAACCGAAAGCAAAAGACAAAAGATAGAGGTGAAGATACGAGGGAGACCTGCGTTGCTCGCGGCAAGAGAGCTCAAAGACGGGGCCGCTTACAACGCAGGTCCCTATCCCCTGAATCTATTTCCTGAATCACCGCAAAGGAGAAGAGATCATCATGGGCAAACCTGTTGTTCATTGGGAGCTGATGTCCAAGGATCCTGAGAAAGTCGCGGCTTTTTACGAGAAAATCTTTGATTGGAAAATCCAGAACATGCCGGAGATGAACTATCGTCTGGTTGACACCGGAGGTGAAGGTGGCATCAACGGCGGCATTCTAAAACCGGACCGCGAAGGCCCCTGGCCCGGCGACATGACGTTCTACATCGCCGTGGATGACTTGGCGACTTACCGCAAGCGTATTGTTGCCGAAGGCGGCAAGATTTGCGTCGAGGAGCAGGAAGTGCCCGGGATGGGGTCGTTCACGCTCTTCACCGATCCGGAAGGACGGATGATGGGATTGTGGCGCAGTGCCCAGTCAATGAAGTAAGGGAAAGGACGATTGCTCGAATTCACAAAATCATTGAGGGGTGAGGTATGAGCAAAGTACGCGTTCTGGTGGGAACACGTAAAGGCGCATTCATTCTTACGTCAGACGGCAAACGGGAAAAATGGGAGATCAGCGGGCCGTTTTTTGCCGGCTGGGAGATGTATCACCTGAAGGGATCGCCTGTGAATCCCAATCGAATTTATGCATCGCAGTCGAGCGGCTGGTTCGGGCAGCAGATGCAGCGCTCCAACGATGGCGGACAAACCTGGGAGCCGGTGGGCAATAAGTTTGTCTACGACGGTGTCCCGGGGACGCACCAGTGGTATGACGGCACGCCACATCCGTGGGAGTTCAAGCGAGTCTGGCATCTGGAACCGTCGCTGACGGATCCCGATACGGTGTACGCCGGAATTGAGGACGCGGCTCTGTTCGAATCGAAGGACGGCGGGAACACTTGGCAAGAGCTGGCTGGCCTGCGGGGTCACGGTTCAGGTCCGAAGTGGCAGCCGGGCGCGGGCGGCATGTGCCTGCACACGATCATTCTCGATCCCCGCAATACCGGGCGGATCTATATCGCCATTTCGGCTGCAGGCGCATTCCGCAGCGATGACTGCGGGAAGACGTGGCGGCCGATCAACCGCGGGCTGCATTCGCAATATATCCCCGATCCCACGGCTGAGGTCGGTCACTGCGTCCACCACGTTGCCATGCATAAGTCGCGTCCGGATGTGCTGTTCATGCAGAAGCACTGGGACGTGATGCGCAGCGATGACGCGGGCGAGAATTGGCGCGAGGTAAATGGCAATCTCCCAACCGATACGGGTGCTCCCGACGGCCGGCGCGGTTTCGGCTTCGTGATTGATGTGCACGCGCACCAGCCGGAAACCATCTATGTTGTCCCTATTAAGAGCGATAGCGAACATTTCCCGCCGGAGGGAAAGCTGCGCGTCTATCGCAGCCGCACCGGCGGGAATGAATGGGAGGCACTCACCAAGGGCCTGCCGCAGAGTGCCTGCTACGTCAATGTGCTGCGCGATGCCATGGCCGTGGACTCGCTCGATAAATGCGGTGTGTACTTCGGCACAACCGGTGGGCAGGTGTACGCTTCGGCTGACGCCGGAGACACCTGGGCGCCGATCGTTCGCGATCTTCCCGCAGTGCTCTCGGTTGAGGTCCAGACGCTGTCATGATCCGGGTGGTGCTTCCGACACATCTGCGGACGTTGGCGAAGGTCGGCGGCGAGGTGAAGCTGGAGATCGAGGGCCGGGCAACGCAGCGCTCGGTCCTCAACGCCCTGGAGGCTCAGTATCCCATGCTGAAGGGCGCGATCCGCGATCACGTGACCCAGCAGCGGCGGCCCTTTCTGCGCTTTTTCGCCTGCGAGCAGGATCTCTCCCACGAGCCACCCGATACACCGTTGCCGGATGAGGTTGCGTCGGGCAAGGAGCCGTTGCTGATCATTGGGGCGATCGCGGGGGGATAGGTGAGAATCCGAGGGAGCATTGCGGGTCCTGCGCCCTGATTTCTGGGAGATCCTGTTGACGACGGATCGCAATTCTTGCCCCACCCTTCGCTGCGCTCAGGAATGGGGCACCCTCAGTATTGTGGTTGCGGGAGAGGTGGGCCAGTCCAGCCGAGCCGCGTCTTATTGCTTTTTGTTGGCTGAGTTATGATGTCGTCCTCAGTAAGTCCTTCAGCGTCCCTAGCACTCTGAAACTCAAGTCTGAAAGGTGGGTTAAAGATGCAAGAAGAACAAAAAGATACCTATTCCTTTACCTCTAAGGACGGCAAAGTCTGCTGCTTTAAGGATCCTGCCGCCGACCAGACATTGACCAAGCTGTGGGAAACAGTGGAACTGACGGCTTTTCATGATGCCGAATTGGCCCAAGCCACCAAAGAAATCAACGCCATCTTGAGCGAAGTCGAGGAGAGCAACAAAGACTCGAAGCGGAAGCTCTCGTTCATTCGATTCCAGAACCGTCAGCTACTCGTGTGGGCAAGTTACGCGGTCGGACCCCACGATGATGACGAAAACATCATCAAGGCGCTCAGATTGAAGGTGAGGTAAGCCCTGGGGGAGATAGTTCGCAACCAGCCGGAACCAGACTCCGCTCCCTAGCAGAACCGCTCGACGGGCCCGCAGCAATCCTCAACGGTCACGCTAAGGAAGAATACGTTCCAGAGCGAGGAGAGTTGAAAATGATTGATACAGGTGGCTCAAAACCAACTGAAACATACCAGTGGCTGTGCGCCGACCAGCAGTGTAAGGTGTTGGAGTGTTTCATCAGCAAGTGGAATTCGCAGAGCGTGTGCAGTCTCTGGGAGGTGAATCAGCTATCCGCCGCCCATGATGCCCAACTGGCGGAGGCGACCAAGCGAATTAACGCGATTATCAGCAGGCTGGACAAGGGCAATAAGGATCGGAACCGAAAACTCTCGTTTGTTCAGTTTCAGAATCGTCACTTGCTTGTCTGGGCGAGGTACGGTGCGGTGGGTCCTAACGATGACCCAAAGAAAGTCATCAAGGCGCTCGGACTGAAAGTTCCGAAACGGCGTAAGTGAACCAATGTCCGCCTGAGTGCCCCAAGTGTGAAGTTGGATCGGGTGAAGTAAGAGTGAGTCGAGGCTGGCTCGCCCTGAATGGACGGGACGTCCGTTCCCACGTATTTCCGTTCTCAAGCCAAAGCAAGCTCGAGCAGGCCACTCTCCCGGGGTGGCCCAAACTTGTTGCGGCAAAGGTGGACCACCACTTTAATCTTGTGTATGGAGCGATGATTCTAGCCACCCTGCGCTGCGCTCATGATGGATCACCCACCGTATCGGGATGGCAGAGAGTCGTTCATGGTTGGCGTGACATCAAAGCTTCTGTAACAGGGAGCTGCCATGTCAATTCGACCTATCAAGCGGTTGATTAAATCCAAGCCGACTCTGGAAGGCGCGGGAGTGCACCTGCGGCGCGCTTTCGGTTTTGGAAACAGCAAAGACTTTGACCCCTTCCTCCTGCTTGACGATTTCCGCAACGATGTTCCTGAAGACTACCTTGCCGGCTTTCCCTGGCATCCTCATCGCGGGATCGAAACCATCACCTATGTGCTGGCGGGGACCGTCGAACACGGCGACAGCTTAGGAAACAGCGGCGCCATTGCGGCGGGAGATGTGCAATGGATGACAGCGGGCAGCGGCATCATTCATCAGGAGATGCCTAAAGGCGATCGCACCGGCAGGATGCACGGCTTTCAGCTGTGGGGGAACCTTCCTTCGTCGCTGAAGATGACTGCGCCGCGTTACCAGGAGGTGAAGACTCAGGACATCCCCGAGGTCACGGATGACGACGGCACCCACGTGCGAATCGTGTGCGGAAGTTTTTGGGGAAAGAAAGGGCCGGTGGATGGCGTAGCCGCCGATCCAATCTATCTTGATGTGTCGGTTTCTCCACTCAAGAGGAAAACTCTTCCGGTGGAGACGACCCGGCACGCGTTTGCTTACGTTTTTGGGGGAAGCGGAAAGTTCTGCAATGCATCCGAGCCTCTGGCCGTGCCGACTGAGCCGGTCAAGTGGTTGGACACGAGACCTCCTACGGAAGCAGACAACCGCTCGCTCATACTGTTTGATCGCGGCGACGAGGTCTCGGTGCAGGCGGGAGAGGATGGAATCCGATTCCTGCTGATTTCGGGGAAACCCATTGCAGAGCCGGTGGCGTGGTACGGACCCATCGTGATGAACACGCAGGAGGAGCTGCGGGAGGCGTTCACCGAGCTCCAGGAGGGAACGTTTCTCAAGGAAAAGTCGCGGCAGTAGATTCGCTACTCGACTGCGACTTTGGTTCCCGGCTGCGCCTGGCTCGATAGCCGATCGATGCGCTGGGTGAGAGCCTCGCGGATAGCCTTGAGGAATTCCACCCGCGAATTAATCAGGTGCTGCCGCACCTCGGGAGAAATCCCGAAAATTTCCTTCACGGTGTTGACGACTTCGCGGCAGGGGCACGGTTCATAGACTGCTCTCTCGCTTGTCGTTGATTCAGTTTTGTTGGTGTCGTTCATGGTGTCTCCTTCATTTCGACCGTGAGGGTTTTGCTCTGCAGCCTGGCGCGGGAGGGCGACAGGGCTGCCATTGATCGCGGCAGGCCGATGTGACGGCGAAAAGTGCCGACCTGCACTACCAATTCGTCACCTTTCTTGAATAGTTCGATCTCGCCCTTGGTGGCGAATGGTAGCAGAACTCGAATCTCGTAGATACCGTCGCGTTTGCCGAAAGTGTAAGTCCTCTCCGTTCGGGTTACGGCCGCCGGATCTTCGTTCTCAGCATACAGCACTTGCGCCAGATCCTCTAGCCGCTGCTTGCCCAGGACTTCGTGAGCGAATAGCGGCACTTTCTTTACCGGAACTGGGGCGAAGTAATCTTCGATCTCGTGCATGATCGTGGCTTGAGAACTGTGCCACTCATTGAACCACGTGTCCATGATTTCGGCAGGAAGCACCCGGTTCACGATTACGGTGTCCACGGTGAGGCCATGGAGAGAGAAGTAGACGAAAGCGCGTTGCGTCTCCCGCAACACCATCTTCTCGGGATTGGTCACCAGGCGAACGCTGGTGACTTGAGGATCCTCCATGACCTCATCGACGCCTTCCAGCTTCTGGAAGAGGTCGCGGATGTTGCCGAAGTAGGTGTCGGGCGGCAATTCGATGGGCCCCACGCGGTTGGCGATGGGCCGCACCGCCTTGAGAAGACTGCGCTGGAAGGGAAAGATGTGCTTCATATACCAGTCGAGCGTGGTGGGCATGCTGATGAAGCGCATGGATTCGGCGGTGGGAGCAGCATCGAGCACGATCACGTCATAGCGGTGTTCACGACGATATTGGTTGATGTACATCATGGCGCTGAGCTCTTCCATGCCGGGGAGGATGGCCAGTTCTTCCGCTTCCACGCCGCTGATCCCGGTTGTTCGCAGGACCGAGCTCACGTAGGAGGAGATCTCCTGCCAGTGGCGCTTGATTTCCTTTTGGATATTCAGTTCCTGGATCGAGAGCTGATCGTTGATGGGAAGGGGATCGGAGGTCTGAACGTGGAAGAGATCAGTTTCGAGATCGAAGGCATCGCCCAGGCTGTGCGCCGGATCGATGCTCATCACCAGGGTACGATATTTCAGTTGTGCGAGTTTAACGCCGGTGGCGGCGGCGAGGCTGGTCTTGCCTACGCCGCCCTTTCCGCTGAACAGCAGGATCCTCATCCCACCATTCTAATAGCCTGCGTCTGTGGCAACGAAGCCGGGCGCACCGCCTTCTTCCATGATTTGGCCTGGGCGATGCAGATCACGTGCAGAATGAAAAACAGCGGCACCAGGAAAGTTGGGATCAGGCTCAGCGGCAGCACGGTCATCGGGGTCATCAGGGGACCATGTGGATCAAGCAGCCGCGCGGTCGTGCCGAGAGTCACTGCGGTTAACAGATCAGTGATCCCGAGTAGCTGCCAGACGATGAAGGTATTTCGATAATTGGGTTTCGCAAGCCAGAGTGCGACCGAAGAGGCCGTTGCTCCGATGAAGATGTCGCCGTATCCCGCAGGTAGAGCGAAGATCGCAGGCAGGATGCCACGCGCCTCCATGAGAACGAATACGACCCCGACGACCCGCCAGGATTGCAGCGACGTCAGACTCTTCGAGTCCAGCGACAAGGTATAGCGGCGGAAATTTTCCGAAGTGGCAAACCACAGAAAGAAGATCAGAATGGGACTGCTGGCGGAAAGAGCTACGGCGATTCCAATCTGATTCGCTGCATTTGTGAAAAGATGTAATGCCGAGCCGACAAGAGCAAACGTAAACCAGCCGGCTAGCAGGGCCGTCAATAGCTTTCCATATCTGGTCATAACCGGTCTCCTTTATCGGTTGCGATAGTTGCCAAGTTGGTGGTGGCGCGGAAGAGATAATTCCAAGCTTTATCCCCGAGTTCGGCTTGCAGGTGGGATTGCACTTTCTCCCAGACGGGTAAAGCACGGTTGAGTTGGAGCTCCCCGGCCTTGGCCAAGCGAATCCAGCGTTCCCGCCGATCCTGCCCACGCCGCTCCGCGATCCAGCGGTGCCGGCGCATGATTGCGAGCGTCCGAGTCAGGGTGGTGGTGTCCAAGGCCAGAATTTCACCCAATTGCCCCTGTGGCACTTCTCCTGCGATCGAGAGTGCCTGCAGAATTGTGAACTGCGTCGCATGCAAACCGAACGGGCGCAGCGCGTAAGCGTAGTGTTGCGTGAGCGCTCGTGCAGCGCGCCGGAAGCTGGCGCACATACATGGAAGTTGTGGCAGGGAGGCGCTCATATAGGAAGATAGATGTATATACATATATATGAGGATTCACGATTTTGAGCCGAGTTTGTGCTCCAGGTCTCAGTGAGGGGACATAGGGGACGAACTGGCTAGAGCTGGTTGCGAAGTTCCCGGCGCAGAATCTTGCCGGACGGATTGCGGGGAATAGCGGGCACAAAGCGGACATCGCGGGGCTGCTTGTAGCTGGCAATGCGATCGGCAACGAAAGCGCAGAGTTCGTCCTTTAGTTTGCCGGAATCTACAAAGCCATCGCGAAGGACAATGAAGGCGCAGGGCACCTCGCCGGCACAGTCGTCGGGACGTCCAATCACGCCGCAATCGCGCACCGCGGGATGCTCGAGCAGAGCAGCCTCGATTTCCGCGGGAGCGACCGGAAAGCACTTGTACTTGATCATCTCTTTGCGGCGATCGACGATGTAGTAGAGGCCGAGATCATCTTTGCGCGCGACATCACCCGACCAATACCAGCCATCGCGCAGCACGTCGGCGGTTGCCTGCGGATTCTGCCAGTAACCGAGCATCATTTGCGGACCACGCATGACCAGCTCTCCTGGCTGGCCACAATCGGAGTCGACTTCCGAGTCGGTGCGCGTCACATCAACGATTCGGCAATCGGTCAAAGCTACTGGATGACCGATGGAGCAGGGATTGTCGAGCGGCGGCTTGGTAAATCCAACATGGGTGACAGGCGAAGCTTCCGTCATACCATACCCCTGCGCGATGGTGACGCCGGTGACGGACTTAAGACGTCGCGAGAGCTCGGCGGCCAATGGCGCCGCGCCGGACTTCACCCAGCGCAATTTATGGTTGGCGGGAAATAATCCTTGTTCCGCCGCCTGGATCATGAGATTCACAACCGGGGGCACGCAGGGAAGAAGGGTGACCTGTTCCGAGACCAGCAATTGGAGCGCGCGCGTGAGGTCAAAACGGGGCATCAGCACCAGCGTGCCGCCGGTGATCAGGGATGGATTCATCACCACGTTGAGCCCGTAGATGTGGTAGAGGGGCAGAAAGCATAGGGCGACGCCGTCGTCATATACCGGCATGCAACCAGGGCCATGCATCTGGTAAACGTTGGCGAGCAGATTGAAATGCGAGAGCATCACGCCCTTGGGCAGCCCAGTGGTGCCGCTGGAGTAGGGAAGTGCGGCGATGGTTTCTTTGGGATCGCGGTCGGGTGAAGGGAGCCTGGCTTGGCTAGGACAGAGCAGAGAATCAAAGCTGGAAGATGCAGGAGTGTGCTCGCGGATGGTGTAGACCGCGCGCAGTTGCTTCAATCCCGAGAGATCAATACCCGCGATCAGCGGCCCATCGCTGATGAGCATGACGGCATCCGAATCTTCGAGCTGGTAGCAAACTTCACGCTGTCGATAGCTTGGGTTCAGCGGAGTGGATATGCCGCCGGCAAGCGTGATGGCGTGACAAGCCACGACGAATTCCCAGCAGTTGAACAGGAGAATCGCAACAGTCTCACCCGGCTTGAGTCCGGCGGCCACCAGGCCACGGGCAAGTTGTGTCACCATTTCGCCCAATTCGCCATAGGTGATGCGCCGCGGACCTCCGGCAGCAAACGGATCGACAACCGCAGTTCCCTGCGGCACACGGTGGCAAGTGGCTAGCACCACGTCGTGTACGAAGCGTCCCTCAGGGTTCGCGTAGAGTTGGGTGCGCAGCATTATTCGAGAAGATAGTCAGGAAGAGATTTTTCGCAGAAACTCCCGTTCGTCCATACGATATTTGAAGGCCTTGCGCCCATCGATGAAAACAACCGGCACTTCGTCGGTGAAGCGACGGCGGAATTCCTCGTTGCTATCGACATCCACTTCCTGCCAGCGGAAACCGCCACGCCGCGAGAGCTTCATCAGCGATTCTTTGACGACCTCGCAGAGATGGCAGCCTTTCCTCGAATACAGAACGACTTCGCGGTCCTCTGGCACGGGGGCAGAGTGTAGCACGATTGGGAGGTACGCTACGGACGATCAGTGCTCCGTTCCGCGGCTAAGGAGAGGTGGCGGGACGCTGGCTGGCTCTCCTTTCGCTCAGCGAGCCATATGAGCAAATGCTTGTTGGATGTCGCGGCGGTGAGCTTCCAGCAATCGCTGCTGCCAGCCGTCGTCCCAGGCAGCATGTTTCTTCATGTAGAGCTCCATGTGTCGCAGGGGATCCGTGGGCTGGCTGATGGGTGTACCCAGCGATCTGGACCCCTGGTTTGGCTTTGGCGCGAACCAAGGCTGGCATTCGATCAGCGTAGGTCCATATCCTTTGCGGGCGTGATCAACCGCCTCACGGGTCACCCGATAAATGGCAACCGCATCGCAACCCAGGACAGGAATTCTGGGGAATCCGTGTAACAAGCTCGTGGAATCGTCATGCTGGCCGACAGGCCGTGCCGGTCGGTGGTTGTTGGGAGGAGACTCGACCAGCAATAGCAGAGGCAGCTTGTAACCCCCCGCATAAGCCATTGCACTCTGCCAGCGTGCACTGCTTGCGGACATGTGATTCGCGATCACGAGCACCACATGGGGACGCCCGTTCAGCTTGTAGCCCAAAGCGAGGCCCATGCTGAGGACGAGATCACCTCCCATTACCACCATAGACTTATCAAGCGGGAAACCGAGTTCGCCATTGCGCGTCTCAACAACCGGCGAAGAATTCTGGAATACTTCCGACACTGCCGCGCTGAGCCTAGCGCCGCGGGCGATGGGAATCATGGCATTGGGAGCGGGCAACACTGCCACATCCTGTGGCTGGAGGTCGATGGCTGCGGCGACGCGAGAGGCTTCACAGCCGATCGCCGTTGCGTAGGGGCGAGGCAGGCGCAGCTTAACAGCACGCTGGTCCACCATGCGGCACAGCAACATGGACGAGTAAAGCCGTCGCAGAAGATCACGCCCCAGGGGATGGTCAGGGATACGGGCACCGGCTGAGGATGAGACCGCGGATGGAGGAGAGGGTGGCAAGGCACGAGTCTCTGGCTGCGTCGGGCGCGTCATGGTGCTGGAATTTTAGCTTAGACGGCCGCGCGTCACGAATTTGCTGGCCTGACCATTTGTTCTTAATATACCTTGACACGTATATGTCCAAAAGAGTATATAAAGAGAGTGGAATCTGCCTTCGAAATCATTGCGGAGCCGAACCGCCGCGCGATATTGAGCCTGCTGGTCTGGTCACAACGGTCGGTGGGAGAGATCGAGCGCCAGCTTCGTATGCCGCAGCCGACCGTGTCAAAACACCTGCGGGTTCTGCGCGAGGCCGGTTTCGTGGAGTCCACCGTGGATGCACAGCGCCGTCTTTACCGGCTGAAGCCTGAACCGTTTCGGGAGGTGGATGCCTGGCTGGCGCAGTTCCGCCGACTCTGGAACGCTCACGTAGATGCTCTCGAACGCCACCTCGACCGCATGGATCCATCCACAGCAACGAAAACGAAGGCAAGGAAGACAAGGAGAGGAAAATGAGCGATCGCGCGCAGTACACGCCGGGTCCGGCCAGCGGGGCGCAGATAAAGAAGGAAGAGACACAGAACGGCAAAGACAAGTGGACGCTCATTCTCGTCCGCGAACTGCGCCACCCGCCGGAAAGAGTCTGGCAGGCGCTTACCGATCCGGTGCATTTGCGCGAGTGGGCTCCCTTCGACTCCGATGAGAGCCTGGGTAGGGTTGGAACGGTGAAACTCGCCTGGGTGGGAACGCCGCAGGTTGTGGAGATCAGAGTGACGCGAGCCGACGCTCCCAGGTTGCTTGAGTACGACGATATGCGCTGGGAACTCGAGGCCGTTGGCAGCGGCACGCGCCTGACGTTGTGGCACAACATCGATCGCCGCTTCATCTCGTGGGGCGCCGCGGGCTGGCACATCTGCTTCGACGTCCTTGAGCGGCTGCTCGCGGGAGAGCCGATTGGCCGCATCGTCGGCAGCGACGTCATGAAGTTCGGCGGCTGGCAGCGATTGCAGGCCGAGTACGCCAAGCAGTTCGGTGTTGAAACACCCAACCGGCCGCCTGAGGCGGCTCAAGAGTCGTAAATCGAGGAGATCATGACCCCAGGCACGCAACGTACGATTTTTCGCTGGATTCACATCGTCTTTGCCATTCCGATACTCGGCTATATCTATAGTCCGTTTGAAAGGCTCCCCGATTACGCTCCCGCAACTCGGTTTGTCTTCCTTCCTGTGATGGTCCTTACAGGATTGTGGATGTGGAAGGGCCATGTCGTTCGACGACTGATTTCGAAAAGATCGGTTTGACCGAGGTTAGCGTCCAAAAACGGGACGGCGGATATTCCTCTACCCGGTTGAGGGCGCCCGTCCCTACATGAGCGGAGATTGCAGGCCACGCTAAGCGAAGCTAAATTATCTGCGAGAGTAGGAGCTAACATGAAAAATCCCATTTCGCTGGAATCTGCCTCTGCATCAATCGACCAGAAGATCAAGGAACTTGGCGACTGGCGCGGGAAGACGCTCGCCAGAGTGCGCGAAATCATGCACGAGGCGGACCCGGAGATCGTCGAAGAGTGGAAGTGGGCCAAGGCGACATCGCCGGGGACACCCGTCTGGTCCCATGGGGGCATCGTCTGCACGGGAGAGACGTACAAGAACGTCGTCAAGATGACGTTTGCCAGGGGAGCGGCGTTGCCGGACCCTTCCGGTCTATTCAACTCCAGCCTGGAAGGGAATGTCAGGCGCGCGATTGACTTACACGAAGGCGACATGATCGATGAGGTGGCCTTGAAGGATCTCATTCGCGCTGCCGTGGCGCTCAATCTCGAGGGCAAAAACCAGCCAAAGCCCAAGCCCCGGCACCCGGGCAAGACCTGAACATCCCCACTCAAGCCAAAGGTGAGATTGAATGGGGTACCCGCCGGGTACCTTCATCACAACAAGTCCAGGCTGAAACAACTTCCACCAGGCGTAGGACTGTAACCGTTCAATCCAGTTGCCAATCGGCGGCGGCATATTTCAACATGGCTGTGGATTCCCTTGTGGAAAAGCGGGGTCAAATTTGTGTAACTCCATTAAGCTCCCGTTATTTCTACGGAATGCACTTTATGGGGTGCGAAGAATTTCATCAGGCGATCGTTGAAGTGGCATAGACATAAGTTGTTATCTTGCAAAGAAGTTACAAATATGCTGGTGCGATTTTCCCGAAAAAGGTCGCTGAGGCAGCGTTTTGAAGAACCGAATTGACAAGTTGCTGGTGGAGCTCGGGCTGGTGGCTTCGCGCGAGCGCGCCCAGGCACTGATCCTCGCCGGACGCGTGCTGGTGAACGAACAGAAGGTAGAAAAGGCGGGAACTGCCGTGGATGTCGGGGCGCGGATACGTCTGCTGGGCGAGGATCTCAGATACGTGAGCCGTGCGGGGCTGAAGCTGGAGGCCGCGCTCGAGCACTGGCAAATTGATGTTCGCGGTCTGACCTGCGTCGATGTAGGCGCCTCAACTGGCGGCTTCACCGACTGCCTGCTGCAACATGGCGCTGGGCGGGTGATCGCGATCGACACCGGCTATGGACAGATGGATTTGAAAATTCGCGAGGATCCCCGGGTGCGGCTCCGGGAGAAAACCAATGCACGCTACTTGCAAGCCGGAGATCTCGGGGAACCAGTGGATCTGATTGTCATAGATGTCTCGTTCATTTCGGCGACATTGGTGATTCCTGCCGTGGTGGAGGCAGCCATACAAAATGACACGCGTGATCAGGCGCGACCGAAGCAGATGATCGTGCTGGTGAAGCCGCAGTTCGAGGTCGGGCGTGAGCATGTCGGGAAGGGAGGAATCGTGCGCGACACGGAGCAGCAGGCGTCAGCGGTGGCCAAAGTTCGACAGGCGGTGGAGCAGTCCGGCTTCGACACGGGATCGGAAATCGAATCGCCAATCCTTGGGACAGAAGGGAATCGTGAGTTTTTGCTGTACGGCAGGCGCAAGCAGGGGAACTAGCGGGGCGGCATGCAGACTCAATCCAGCGGTGGAGCTGCATACGTAAATCACACCCTACAATCTTCATGTGCTCGGCACCTTTCCTCCGAGCCTTGGTTCGTTGAGCGCACCAAGTGTACGCGGCGGCTGGGAGCCGACACGGTTATCGAATCAGCCCCCAATTCTCAAGTACGAATTTGATCCTCTTGAAACGAGGCCATGCGGGAGTCTAAGCTTTGGGCATAGCGCAGGAGGGTAAGATGCGAGATCAACAGATACGTGCGGCGCTGGATCAGCATTGGGCGGCCTCCGACGCCAACGATTTTGAAACAGAGCACCGCATCTATCACGAGGACGCGGTGCTGGAATACCCACAATCAGGCGAGCGAATACCCGGTCGCCTCAACATACAGATCACCCGCTCTATCCAGCCGAACAAGAAGCGCTTTACTGTCCAGCGAATCATTGGCAGCGGCGACCTTTGGATCACCGAATTCATCCTGTCCTATGACGGCAAGCCATCCTACACCGTGAGCATCATGGAGTTCAGGGGCGACAAGGTTGCGCGAGAAACGCAGTACTTTGCGGATCCATTCCAGCCCAGCCCAGCTCGCGCTCAGTATGTGGAACGGATGGACACGCAATCTCAAAGCGCGGGGACTCGCTAATCACACCGGTGGTTTGCGACAACCTCGCGGCGCCTTCAAACCGCAAAGGGAAATAGCACTTGTACCGTACAGCACGCGCAAGTAGGAGAACTGTCCCGGTTACCATTTGGCGATTACGACTGAAATCGATCCATTCTGTACAATCCCAGCAACATGAAATCTGCAGGCATCGTATCCAAGCCGGAGAAGCCGGAGCTGTCGAAGCTGGTGCCGGAGCTGACCCACTGGCTCGAAGACCATGGATATCAGGTGTACATCGACCAGGAGACCGCCACCTACGTTCCGGGAGGCGGCGAAGTGCTGGAACGGGAGAAGCTTTCATCGAAGCAATTAAACTTCGTAGTCGTACTGGGAGGGGACGGAACCCTGCTCTCGGCGGCGCGCGCCGTGGCGGCTGCGGGCACTCCGATTTTGGGGATCAATCTCGGATCCCTGGGTTTTCTGACGGAAGTTCCGACTGGGGAGATGTATGCGACACTGAGGGCCATCAATGAGAACTGCTGCGAGGTGGAAAAACGATCGATGCTACAGTGCTGCCTGATGCGCGGCGAGCGCTGCGCTTCCGACTACCTGGCATTGAACGATGCCGTCGTAGCCAAGAGCGCCATAGCCCGCCTGGCGAACTTTGATCTCTATATCAACCGTGCCTTTGTGTCCAACTATCGCGGCGACGGGCTGATTATTTCTACCCCAACCGGTTCGACGGCGTACTCTTTGGCCGCAGGCGGACCGATCCTGATGCCTTCAGTCGAGGGACTGGTAATTTCTCCCATCTGCCCGCATGCTCTCACTCATCGTCCGCTGGTGATCCGCGATTCGGTCGAGATCGAGATTGTCGCCAAAAGCTCAGGCGAGCAGGTATTTCTGAGCATCGATGGTCAGGTGGGCATGCCGGTGGAGGATGGCGATCGCATAGTGTGCCGGCGATCCCAGCACGTTACTAAGCTGCTGCGGCTGCATAAGACTTTTTTCGATGTCCTCAGAACCAAGCTAAAGTGGGGGCAGCGTTAGGCGGGTTCGGGGCGCGTCAGGCAAGCCCAAGGACATGATAATTCGCTGAAGGGTCCCGTAATCAGGCTGTAACTTGGAGGAAGATGGTACGCGAACAGATTCTTGATTCCGGCAAGCTGCCGATTAACTATGCAGAAGGACCGGATTCGGGCCCACCTCTGCTGCTCCTGCATGGCCTCTCGCAGCGCTGGCAGGTGTTCCAGCCTGTCCTGACCGACCTGGCCGACTTCTGGCACGTTTATGCGCCCGATTTTCGCGGACATGGAAAGTCGGGACGCGCGCCGGGAGCCTACCGCGGAGAAGACTACGCGGCCGATGTCATCCACCTGATCGAAACTAAGATCAGCAAGCCGGTGGCGATCTTCGGGCATTCGCTGGGCGGAATGGTGGGAATGTACATCGCTGCCCAACATCCGGATCGAGTGAGAGCGCTTGCACTCGGGGATACGGGAATCCACCTGGAAAGCTACGAGAGCAGCTCTTATCGTTCGCTGTTTGAAGGCGTGGAGAACCGGCTGCAGCCGGGCATGAAGTTGAAAGAGCTGGCGGCGGCAGTCTCTGACATGTGGGTGGATTTGCCGGATGGCGCACGCGCACAACTCAAGCACATTGCGGGTAACGACGCGGCGACGCTACGCTGGTGGGCCAGCAGCTTATTGCAGCTCGATCCCGATACCATTCGCATGACCCTGGACGGACGCTCCGGACGCAACTGGGACGCCGAGGGCATCATGAAGAACATCGCCTGCCCCACGCTGCTGATCCAGGCCGATCCTGCCCGCGGTGGCGTCATGACTGACCGGGATGTCCGCAGCGCGCTAACCCTGCTGCGCGACGCGTTACATGTCCGGTTGAATGGCGTGGGGCATTCACTGCAGCGGCACGAACCTCAGGTGGTGCTGCGGGTACTGATGAATTTCCTGGGGGCACTGGAGTAGCCCTTGCATGCCGCGGTGCAAACATGATTGCCACCCATCCTTTGCCAACGCTCAGGGTGGGGCACCCGCTGAGATGGCTTCTCACAGAGCTTCTTCTTCGATCGTAAGCTGATCATTGATGTTTTCGCGGCGGCGGATGAGCTGCGAGCTGTTGCCTTCCACGAGCACTTCGGCGGCGCGAGGTCGGGTGTTGTAATTCGACGAAATCGACATTCCGTACGCACCCGCGTCGAGGATGGCGAGTAATTCGCCTTCGGAGGCGCCGGGTAGCCGCCGGTCGCGTGCAAAAAAGTCTCCTGTCTCGCAGATGGGTCCCACCACATCGAACTTGTGGCTTGGCTGACTGGAGGGCGCGACGGGAACGATTTCGTGGTGCGCGCCATACAGAGATGGGCGAATGAGGTCGTTCATAGCGGCGTCAACTACGAGAAAGCGCTTCGAGCCATTGCGTTTGCGGTAAAGGACGCGTGTGAGCAAGACGCCGGCTGGCCCGACAACCGCCCGCCCGGGTTCAAGTAACACTTTAACTCCCAGAGCGGCTAGAGGCTCGGTGATTGCGCGGGCGTAAGTGCGCAACCGCACGGGAAAATCCGCGGCTGAGGATTCGTGGTAGGAAATCCCCAGACCTCCTCCGGCATCGACATAACGAATCTGGTGGCCATCGGACTTCAAAGCACGGACCAGGCGGGCCACCCGCTCGATGGCGGCTCGAAAAGGATCGGGAGAGACAATTTGCGAACCGATATGAACGCTTACTCCCGCAACCTCCAGCCCGCGAAGACGAGCCATTTCGAGGTAAAGCTTGCGGGCGGCGGAGATTGGGACTCCGAATTTGTGTTTCTGGAGGCCGGTAGATATGTAGGGATGGGTTTCCGCAAACACGTCGGGATTCACGCGCAGGGCAACGCGGGCGGTTTTGTGGAGATGGGCAGCCCGTTGCGCGAGCAGGGTCATCTCACCTTCACTCTCCACGTTGAAGAGCAGAATGCCGGCATTGAGGGCCTGATCCATTTCTTGCGCGGTCTTACCGACGCCGGAGAAAACCACTTGCTCCGCCGCTCGCGGGGCAACTCGCAGAACGCGCTCCAGTTCGCCGCCAGAGACGACATCGAACCCCGATCCCAGGCCAGCCAGAAGTTTCAGGATCGAAAGATTGGAGTTCGCTTTGACTGAATAGCAGATGGCATGGGGACATTCGCCGAAATCCGCATCAAAGGCCAGGTAACGGTCACGAATCGTGGAGGCGGAATAGACATAAAGGGGAGTGCCGTAGGTCCCAGCCAGGCGTTGCAGGGGGATATTCTCGCAATGCAGAACGCCTGCGGACTTTGCTTTGCCGGACCCTTTGTAGGCGAATGCGGGTGGCCGCCCTGCGAATTTCGAATGCCGTGCCGTCATTGGGACTGGGCAACAGCGGAATCAACCACCTTGAGCGCAACTATGGTTTGATCGTCGAACTGGGGAGCTCCAGCAACATGCTGACACACGGCGTCAAACAGAGCCTGGACGATCTGGGAAGCGCTGTCGTCGCAATGACTCTTGACGAGTTCTTCCACACGTCCGCGGCCGAACAGCACGCCGTGAGGATTGGCTGCGTCGGAGATACCATCGCTGAAAAAGAGAAACACATCGCCGGGCTCGCCCTGAAAGCTGAGCTCGTCGTAGTCCACCTTGTCAAAGAGTCCCAGAGGAAGGCCGGTAGCTTCGATGCGCTGGACCTCGCCATTATGACAATAGATGGGCCTCGGCATGCCTGAATTGGCGACTTTCAGCACTCGTTGATCATCCTGCCAGATGGTGTAGAGCAGGGTGACGTACTGGGTGTCTACTCGCCGCTCCCCGAGCGACGCATTAATGCGCTGCAACATCTCGGCAGCGCCGGGCCGCTCGGCAGCCTCGGACCGCAAAATTCCGCTGACCAGTGAGGCATAAAGAGCAGCCGCCGGACCCTTGCCGCTGACGTCGCCGATAGCCACAGCGGTGCAGGATGTGCATCCCTGGGAAGTTGTGGGATAGGTGACGAAGTCGTAGAGATCGCCTCCGATTGCCTGTGCCGGCTGAAACTTCGCCGCTACCTGCGCGCTACGAAGGCGGGGGTATCCTGCCGGCAGCAGGCGGAATTGCAATTCACGCGCCAAGGCAAGATCGTGCTCTAAGCGCTGCTCCTGCCGGGCGACTTGCTCGTACAGGCGGGCATTCTCGATGGCGATCGCAATCTGGGCTGCCAGCGTGGAAAGGGTGCGCAGGTGATCTTCATTGAAGTAGCGGCGGCGAGTGTGCTCCAGGTCGAGAACCCCGATCACCTTGCCTTTGTAAATCAGCGGGACTGCCAACTCGGAACGAGTCTCGGGATTGACGTTGATATAGCGTGGGTCCTTGGTGACATCCGGCACCAGCACGGGCTCATGGTGGGCCGCGGCGTATCCGACAATTCCATGACCGATAGGGATTTGCTTTTTGATGTTGATGCTTTCCTTGAAGCGGATCGAAAAGCGGTGTTCGAGCTGTTTTTTCTCGTCGTCGATGAGCAGGATGCTGAACATCTGGTAGTCGATGAGCCGGCTGAGGTCCTCCGCGATGCGCTTCAGTAATTCATCGAGATTCAGAATGGAAGTGATTTCCCGGCTGATTTCGTTTAACAGTTGCAGCGTCTTGGCCTGACGGGAAACACGCGTGTAGAGCCGCGCATGCTCGATGCCAATCGCGATGCGCGAAGCGATCAAGGTGAGAGTCTGCGCGTGCTCGGGCGTGAAATAGTCTGGCTGCGGCGCCTCGATGTCGATCACTCCGATGACACGGTTCTTGAAAATCAGAGGGATTGCCAGCTCCGACCGTACATGGGGATTTCCCTCGATGTATTGCGGTGCTGTTCGGACGTCGTTGACCAGCACGGGTTCGCGGCGCTGGACCGCCAATCCGGTAACTCCATGTCCGACCTTGATGCGCATGCGCTCCACCACTTCTTGTTGATAGCCAACAGCGAAGCGGAAGCGCAATTCCTGAGTTTTGTCGTTCAACAGAAGAATGGCGAAGATTTCGTAATCGATAATGCGGCGAACCAGTTCCGCAATGCGGCGCAGAATGGTGTCAAGATCCAGCGTGGTGTTGACGAGATCCGCCACCTGGAGCAGCAAGGCCTCAACATCGGGCGCGGGGCGCTGGATTTCTACGGAACTCATATGCCTGGATCAGCCCCATGATAGCAGGGTGATTAGAAGGACCCACTTCGACCCGGGATGGGGGCGCCTTTCCTGAAGTCTACTGCATTTCCGGGGGCAGGACGCAAACATCGGGCAGATTGCGGTAGCGCTCGGCGTAGTCCAGGCCATATCCGACGACGAATTCATCAGGAATGACAAAGCCGACGTAGTCAGCCGTCACCGGCGCAATGCGTCGCGAGACTTTGTCGAGTAGGGCTGCGATCTTCAGCGTCCTCGGCTGGTGGGCCAGGAACTTCTTGCGCAAAAAGCTGATAGTCAACCCAGTATCGAGGATGTCTTCCACCAGGATGATGTTCCGGTCCTGAATGGACTGATCCACGTCTTTGACGAGGCGGACTTCACCGCTGCTCTGCTTTTCGGTCCCATAACTGGATACGCTGATGAAATCGAAGGTGGCGTCCAAGCTAATCTGGCGCGCCAGGTCGCCGAGAAAGATGCTGGCTCCCTTCAGCACGCCTACCAGCACGACCGATTGTCCGGCGAAATCCCGCGAGATCTCGGCGCCCAGTTCGGCCACGCGCCGCGCAATCTGCTCGCGCGTGTACAGAACCTTTAATTGAACAGTAGGGGCTGTGGAGGGCATGCGTCAGTTTAAAACAGCACTGAGCAATCAGCAATCAGTCGGAAAACGTTCACACCCCACCCTGTCGCGTCAAAAGCAGACGACGAGGATGGGGCAACCCGGCACCTCAGCAATCAGACTGTTAGACTCAATTTAGGCTTCAGCCGATCTCGCGTCAGACTCGGTTTGATGCGCTTCGCGCCCGCGGCTACAATGCTCGGTCCTACTGGACGAGTGCTACTGATGGGTGCAAGCATGAATTTGAAAGGCGTGAAGATCACGTGGTTGGGACATTCGACGTTTCGCATCGAAACCCCCGCAGGTAAAACCATCTACGTGGATCCCTGGGTGCAGGGAAATCCTAGGTGCCCCGAGAATGAGAAGCAGCCGAAGAAGGTCGACGTGATGTTGTGCACGCATGGGCATGGCGATCATATTGGCGATGCAGTGGCGATCGCACGGAAGTTCAATCCCACGGTGGTGGGAATATACGAGCTATGCCTGTGGATGCAGAAGAAAGGCGCCCAGACCATCTCACCGATGAACAAGGGCGGGACGCAGACGGTGGCGGGAGTCAAAGTGACCATGGTCCATGCCGATCACTCCTGTGGCATCCAGGAGGATGATGGCTCGATCGTCTATGGCGGTGAGGCCTGCGGCTATGTGATGGAATTCGAAAACGGACTGAAAATTTATCATGCCGGCGACACCGCCGTATTCGGTGATATGGAGATTATTCGCGAGCTGTATGCGCCGGAGATTGCCATGCTCCCCATGGGAGATCATTTCACCATGTCGCCGCGTGAGGCAGCTTATGCCTGCCGCCTGCTGCACCCGAAGGCGGTGATCCCGATGCACTTCGGAACGTTCCCCATGCTCACAGGCACGCCCGCGGATCTGAAGAGACTCACGGCTGATCTGGGAGTGCAGATCGTAGAGATGACCCCCGGCCAGACACTGGGATAGGGGATGCCTTCGGAATTTCAGATCGTAAGGAAACTATGCGATTCAATCAAAGCAAGTATCCCGATGCGCAAGTGATCACCGGCGAAGAAGTCGAGAACTATCTTTATTCCATGCTGCCGGAACGCGATGAGGTTCTGCGCGAGATGGAAGCACAAGCGGAAAAGCGCAACATCCCGATCGTGGGCCCAGTGGTGGGCAGGTTTTTCTATCAACTGGCAGGGATGATCGGGGCCAGAAGAGTATTTGAGATGGGTTCTGCGATCGGGTACTCCACCATCTGGTGGTCACGAGCGGTGGGCAAAGAGGGCAAAGTCGTTTACACCGATGGCAGCGCAGCGACCGCCGAGGAGGCGCGCGGATACTTGAGGCGCGCGGGCGTGGCCAGCCAGGTGGAAGTCAAAGTCGGGGATGCGCTGGAAATACTGTCGGAGCAGACCGGAGAGTTCGACATCGTGTTCTGCGATGTGGACAAGGAGGACTATCCGCGCGCCTTCCGGCTGGCGAAAAGCCGGGTGCGCAAAGGCGGACTGTTCGTCGCGGACAACGTGCTGTGGAGCGGGCGCGTAGCCTACGCCGCAGGAAATCCCGGGCTAGAGAAGAAGGCAGAGCCGCAGGACAGCACCCGGGCAATCGTGGAATTGAATCGCAGTCTCTACGAGGCAAAGGATTTCTACACGACCATCGTGCCTTTGCGAGATGGCGTGGCGATAGCCTGGAAGATGTGAGCCAACGACGGTAGACACGATGACACCAGAACAGTTCAGGGGCACGCTGCAAGGTCTCGCTGACGCCTGGTCGAAGAAAGACTACGAGCGGGCGGCGAGTCACTTCGCCCCGGATGTGAAGTACGGCGATCCCACCCGCTATCTTTTCGCCAACCGGGATGAGCTGCTGGCCTTTTTTCGCAATGATGAAGGTTATGATCAGCTGACGGAATGGCATCACGTGTTGTTTGACGAGAAGGCTCAGATAGGCGCAGTCGAGTACACGTATCAGGGCACCTACCGCTATCATGGCGTCGTGTTAATCAAGCTAGCTGGAGACAAGATCACGCACTGGCGCGAGTATCAGCACATTTCCCCTAAAGGCTGGCGGGAGTTCGTGGGCGCGACGTGGTTTTGAAGATTGCCTCTCTTAATGGCTAACCTACATACTGGCCACCGGAATCGCGGTCACATCCTCCACTAGCCCGACTTCTTTCTGCAGGAAGGGTTCCGCGTATTCGACGCCGGCCAGCAAACCGTAGAACCGGGCCATAGTTTCGATCTGCTGGCGGATGTCCCGCTCGGGGACGAAGACGTCCGATCCCGCCTCTTGTGTCGCGTATTGCGATTTGTAGGCCATGAGCGCGCGAAAGCGAGCTTCGAACTGCTCGCTGATATCCACTACGAAGGTTGGGCGGACGTCGTAATACAACGTGGCGTAGAGAATTTTGTTCGGACGGTGAGGCGAGCCGGTTGCGGGAAGTTGCCATCCGGCGGGCCAGGGCGGAGGCGAATACGTCATCTCGAGGCTCGCCGCGGTCACCGAGCTCAGATCAAGCTTCTTCAGCCCCGCGAGGAAACACGCTTCGTAGCCGAGAGTGGAGGCCGTGTAGTGGTCAGGATGACGGCCCTGCCAGTAGGGAAGTATGACTACCTTCGGCTGGAGTGCGCGCACTACGGCGGCGATCTTCAGGCGGTTGGGCAAAGTGTTCTCCAAACGGCCGTCAGGGAGGTCAAGAGCGCCTCGCCAGGAGACGTACAGGATGCGAGCGGCTTCCGCGGCTTCGCGGCGCCGGTCGTCGGCGGTGCCGCGGGTGCCCATCTCCCCACGCGTAAGGTCGAGAATCGCGGTGCGATGACCGCGTTGCGCCATCTTCAGCAGCGTGCCTCCGCACGTCTGCTCGACGTCGTCACGATGAGCGGCAATGGCGAGAATGTCGGCTTGCGGGGCAGAAGCGGCGGGCACTCCCGGCGTCGCTGGCGTCACTTTTTGCGCTCAATCAGGAAATGGGCGAGGTCTTTGAGCGTGCCGGCGCGCGCTCCGAAGGGATCGAGCATGGAGCAGCCGGACTCGACCAGAGCGCCAGCTTTGCGGATCGATTCTTCTAATCCAAACAGTGACGGATAGGTCGCTTTGTCGGCGGCGGTGTCTTTGCCGGCGGTCTTGCCTAATTGCTCGGAGGTCTGGGTGACATCAAGCACATCGTCGATGATCTGGAACGCCAGCCCAGCCGATTGGCCGAAGCAACGGATGCGCTGGATCTGATCTTCGGAAGCTCCGGCATAGCGGCCACCGCTGGTGAGGCTGGCAGTGATAAGGGCGCCGGTCTTGGACCGGTGAATGTATTCCAGCGTATGGGCGTCAGGGTGTTGGCGCTCGGCCTCGAGATCCATCACCTGGCCGCCGATCATGCCATCGATGGTGCCGGTAGCGTGGGCGATGTCGGAGATGATGCCGACGCGCGCTTCCGCAGAACAGGCGAGCCCGGCCAGGACCTCGTAGGCGTAGGTTTGCAGGGCGTCGCCGGCGAGGATTGCCGTAGCTTCGCCAAAGGCTTTGTGGCAGGTAGGCACCCCACGGCGGAGATCGTCGTTGTCGAGCGCGGGAAGGTCGTCGTGGATGAGCGAGTAGGTGTGGAGCATCTCCAGGGCGGCGCCCAGGTCAGCGATCCCGTCGGGCATGGTTCCTGCCACCATGCGGCTGGCCTCCATGCAGAGGATAGGCCGCAGCCGTTTACCACCCGCGAAGACTGAGTGCCGCATTGCCTGATGGATTGAGGGGGGAAACTGCGTGGCAGGCGGCAAAAGGTGTTCCAGAGCCTGGTCGCAACGAAGGCGCCCCTGTTCGAGAGTCTCCTGCAGCATAAGTTGCTCAGTATAAAACACGGCCCCGGACGGTGGCCCGGGGCTCAAATGGCTGGGATTTGAAGGCAAGAACTCTAAGCCGCCGAGATATGAGAGATCTCGGCGTAGTGACGGGCGGCATAAGTGATGCCGGCCACGTCATTGGTAGAGCAGCAATCGACTGCACCAACAGCCAGCACTCTGGCCCATAACTCTTCATCCGCCAGGCGGTGGATACACACGAAGCCAACTTGCGGAAAGTCATGACAGAGCTCTTCGAGTTCCGCAGGAGCCAAGAGTTCCAAGTCGAGAACCGCAACGTCAATAGCTTGCTCGGCCATCGTGGATCGCATGTCATCGATAGAACCGACCATCCCCACCGAACGAAAATGCGAGCGCAGAGACTTGGCGAGCGTTGTTGCAGCCACGAAATCCTGATGCGCAACGACAATGCGGAGAGGCTGCATGAACGGACCCCTTGTGAAATGGTTGGTCTGTGGCGAACCACAGAATTTAAGGTGAATTGACGAGGGACGTTACTTCCTGGTTTCTGCTTTATCAGCCAGAGCTTCGAACGACTCTGCCTGCATTTTGCCGTTTTGCTTCAGCAGGATCTCAACCTTGCCTTCGGCCTCTTCGAGTTCCTTCCGGCAGGAGTTCGACAATTGCACTCCTTCTTCGAAAAGCTTGAGGGCCTGCTCCAGAGCAATATCGCCGCGTTCGAGTTCGTCAACGATCTTCTCCAGCCTCTGCAGACACTCCTCAAATTTCGGCAAGCCCGATCCTCACAAACCAATTCTACTGCAAAGGTCGGGATCAAGATTCAGAAACGCAAACGTTTTTACAAATTTCGGACACCTGTTTTGGAAGGCGCTTCAGGACAGGGAGAGCTGGCTCGGGGGCGAATGTGCGACGCTCTCAGTTCAGAGATCCCCATTCCGGGATTCGTCGCGGCGTCTGCCGTAGACCATTGCCAAGCCAACCATGCCGCCCATCAGCCCGAGGGTAGGGAAGAGCATTACTGCGACCGCGCGGCTGAGCGCGTTCTGGCTGCGGTGGTCCGCATGCTTGGCTGAGGCATAGCACATTGCACAGCCCTGGGCGAAAGCAGGGGAAACGGAAAGCACAAGCCCGAGCATGGTGATCGCGGCTCTCATTGAGCACCTAGTTTCAGGATCCGGTATGCGTCGGGGAAGAAGATGCACATCAGGCACAAGCAGACTACCCCGGAGATCATGATGATGCGGCGCATGCGGGGCATCTCATACTTCATGTGCATGAACCAGGCAATGATCAGCGCAGCTTTCACGATCGATAACGCCATCAGGAAGCTGAGCATACGCACCGGCGATAGCTGCTGATAGGCCAGCATGACTTCCATCCCGGTAAGAACCAGCAGCGAAATCCAGACTACGTAAAAAGGCGTTTTCGAATGATGCCGATGGGCATCTTCTACCTGCGCAATCACCGCGTCTTCGCTTGCCATCCCCAACTCCTATGTAATCTTGGTAGACATCAGGTAGACCATGGGAAAGATGAACATCCAGACCAGGTCTACGAAGTGCCAGTATAAGCCGCTGACTTCCACATCTTCCGGTTTGAAATACTTGCTGCCGGTGCGAATCGCGATGATTCCGAGATAGATCACCCCGATGGTGACATGTGCCATATGCAACCCGGTGAGTGTGAAGAAAGTCCCTCCAAATTGTGGAGCGCCCCAGGGGTTCTTCATTGGGGTCATGCCTTCGGAGATCAATCCCATCCACTCGCGCAGGTGCAGAACGATAAACATAGTTCCGCAGAACATAGTGGCGAGCAGCCATCCGATGGCGGCCTTCCGGTTATTAAAGCTGGCGGCGGAGACGGCCATGACCATGGTCAGCGAGCTGGTAAGCAGGAAACCAGTCATCACGGTGGCATTGATGATGCTGCCGGAGTGGAAGGGAGTGGGCCAGTCGGGGTTGGAGATGCGCCCGTAGGTGTAGGCAAAAAGCAGGGCTCCAAAGGTCAATGAATCGGAGAGCAGAAACAGCCACATGCCGATCTTTTTCGAGTAGGTCCCGAATAAAGACGGCTCATATGGCCGTTCCAAAGCATGCTCCACTACAGTATCCGCCATACGTGAGCTCCAAAAACAGCAATCAGTAGTTCGCAATTAGGAGTCGAGGCTGCGCCTCGACCTCCCAACCTAGCCAAAAACGGGCTAGGATGGGCACCCGCCGCAATTAGCACTAAATGCATAGATCCTTCGCCCGGCGAGCGGGCTCAGGATGACTTCCTCTAAAGCGGAACTGCGCTCCGCCTGAACGGACGGGACATCGGTTCCCACACGGTTCTTTTCAAGCTTCGAACTTCAACAGCGCGAAAATATAAAGCCACAACAGAGCCATGAAGTGCCAATACCAGGCGGTGATGTCCACGATGATGCGCCGGCGCTCCAGGGCTCGTGTGCGGAACGTCACCATTGTCGCTGCGTAGAGCAGGGCGATCAAGCCTCCTATCAGGTGCAGGCCGTGCATTCCGGTCAGAACATAGAAGAATGAACTGCTGGGATTGCTTGCGAGATAGAAGCCGCGCCGTGCCAGCTCCTTCCAGGCCATCCACTGCCCGATGAGAAATGCGAAACCCAAAAGCAGCGTGAGCTGCAGCCAGGGAATGGAGGTCCGCTTCCCGGCCGCGATTCCAGGGATAGCCACCACAGGAGCGATCACCGCCGCCTGAAAGGCGCTTCTGCGGGCCATCTCAATGGTGAAGCTGGCAGCCAGAATAAAGAAGGTGTTGATCATCAGCAGGCCCATGGGCAGGCTGAGCGGCCGCCAATCGTTGACGTAGGTCTGCGTTTGCGAATCCCAGGTTCCAAGGCCCTGACGAACGATATACGCGCTGGTGAAGGAGACAAAGAGCATGAGGACGGCCGCGAGTCCTACGGCAAGACCCAGGCGGTAGCGCCGCAGGGTCTCGCCAAAATCGGGGGCATTGTCGCCGCGCCCGCCGCCGCCACCTCCGCCGGGATAGCGTGAGATCGGGCCTCCGCCGCCACCACCGATCCGTGGCTTCGGTTCCGTAATGGTTGAACTGAATGTCGACATAACACTTCTTGGATTGGATTCTCCGCCGCCTCGTTGCTCCTAGTGTTTGGCCACGGGAACCGCGGGATCGGTCTGCATTATGTAATCCTTCGCGGCGCCCGGCACCCCGTACTCATAGGGACCATTGTTTACCACTGGGATCTTCCCCGCAAAGTTGTCGTGCGGCGGAGGAGTGGCAGTGGTCCACTCTAATGTTGTCGCTTCCCAGGGGTTGTCGGATGCCTTCTTGCCTTTGAACATGCTCCACAACAGATTGAACAAGAAGATGAACTGAGCCGCAATGGTCAGAATCGCCGCGAGGGTAATGAAGAACTCAACGGGCTTCAAAGGATGCAGGAACTGCACCACATCCAGTGACGAATAGCGGCGCGGACGTCCGGCGAGCCCCTCGTAGTGCATGGGCATGAAGATGGCGTAGGTGCCGATGAAGGTCAGGAAGAAATGAATTCTTCCCAGCGTCTCATTCATCATTCGGCCGAACATCTTCGGGAACCAGTAATAGGTAGCCGCAAAGATCCCGAAGATGGCGGCAACACCCATGATCAAGTGGAAGTGAGCCACCACAAAAAACGTGTCGTGCAGCGGAATATCCAGTGCGGGTTGTGCGAGGAACGGCCCGCTCAATCCGCCGGATACAAACAGGGAAACGAAGCCGATGGCAAACAGCATCGGCGTCATGAAGCGGATCTTGCCCTTCCACAGCGTTCCCAGCCAGTTAAATGTTTTGATTGCCGAGGGTACGCCGATCGCCATGGTCATGAAGCTGAAGGCGAATGCCGAGTAGGGGCTCATGCCACTCATGAACATGTGGTGCCCCCAGACCACAAAGCCCAGGATACCGATACCCATCATGGCGTAGACCATGGCCTTGTAGCCGAAGATCGGCTTGCGCGAGAAGGTCGAGAGGACCTGTGAGGTCACACCCATCCCGGGCAGGATGGCGATGTAAACCTCGGGATGGCCGAAAAACCAGAACAGGTGCTGCCACAGCAGCGGCGAACCGCCTTTATGCTTGATGACGACGCCACTAACGTTCAGTCCACCGGGCACAAAGAAGCTGGTTCCCACATTGCGATCCAATAACAGCAGGACGCCCGCGGCTAGTAAAACCCCAAAAGCCAGCAGGCCGAGAATCGCGGTCACGAACCAGGACCAACAAGTGAGCGGCATGCGCATCAGCGTCATACCTCTCGCACGCAGATCCAGCGTGGTGGTGATGAAATTCAGAGCGCCCAGCAGGGAAGCGATGCAGAACAGCGCGATGCTCGTGATCCACAGATCCATGCCCGTGCCCTGGCCGGGTCCAGCCAGCGGAATCGCACTGAGCGGAGCATAGGCGGTCCATCCGCCGAGCGGGGCACCTCCTGACACGAAGAAGGCCGCGATGAGCGCGACAAAGGCCAGGAAGGTTGTCCAGAACGACAGCATGTTCAGCGTGGGGAACGCCATGTCAGGGGCACCGATCTGAATCGGAAGGAAATAATTTCCGAAGCCGCCCTGCGGCGCTGTGGTTAGCACGAAAAACACCATGATGGTGCCGTGCATGGTCAGCAGCGTGAGATAGCCCTCAGGCTTGATGTCACCAAAGAAAGGAATCTGCAGATTGGGCCACACCAAGTGAATGCGCATAAACAGCGAGAGGATCATGCCCACCCATACCGCCGTCAGCGCCAGGAAGAAATACTGCAGCCCGATGACCTTGTGGTCTTTGCTGAAAATATATTTGCGGATGAACCCGGTGGGCGCCGCGTGCACGTGCATAGCAGCTCCCGCCCCGTGACCATTGCTGTTCGCCATTTATTGCTTCTCCGCGATCCGTTGTGCCATCCAGTTGTCGAATTCCGATTGACTGACGACGCGCATCATGGCGCGCATCTTGTAGTGACCGAGGCCGCAAAGCTCGGCGCAGGCGACCTCATAGTCGCCTTCTTTGGCAGGCGTGAGGTGCATGTGGATCATCAGGCCGGGAACGGCGTCCTGCTTGAAGCGCATGGCGGGGACAAAAAAGCTGTGAATCACGTCCACGGAACGAAGCGTAAGATCGATCTGGTGGTTGACCGGCACTACCATAACGCTGGTGACGACGTCGTCCTTGGCGGCCGGATCTGTCGTATCAAGGCCAATGGCTGCTTCAGAGCCCGCGGAGGGATCGATGTTCTCGGCCAGCGTGCGCCCGTACTTGGCGTCCTTGCCGGGATAGCGGAAATACCAGGCAAACTGCATGCCGGTGACTTCCACCTGGAACGCACCAGGCTCAGCCGGCACAAAGCGCTCCGCTGCCCATATCTGCGCACCAACCGCCGCCAGACCAAGAAATAGCAGCGCCGTCAGCGCGGTCCAGATGACTTCCAGGCGGGTATTGCCATGGGAGTACTCGACCTTGGTGCCGCTTTGGTCACGGTACTTCCAGACGAACAGTCCCAACCCCACTTGAGCAGCTATGAACACAATGCCCATCGCGACGAAGGTGCGATTGAACTGTGCGTCAATTGCGCCCCCGGTCGCCGAAGCCAGTGGCGGGAGCCACCACGTGTGTGCAGCAAAAAAGTAGGAACTAGCGAAGGTAATAGCCCAAATCACGAGCAGGAGCGCAAGGCCCATCCTTACCAGTCCTCCGAACGTCAGAAATTTGTCTCTGAATCACAGCCGCCGAGTCCCCACGTGTGCGCTAGAACGATGGCGCGCAGTCTATCACAAAACGATTACCTGTGGTTACCCGGGGGCAAGCGGTAAGGGTGATCGGGTGAACCAGGTAAGTCGAATAGATTGCTTCACAATTAATGCAGTGATACTTCACACTTCACTCGATCCGAACTTCTTACTACTAACTTCACCCAATCACACTTCGTATACTTTGTTCCACGGTCATCGTCCATCCGTACAGGTCCGAAAAAAAACTGCGCGACATCGGGTTTTCTGATTTAGAGTGTCGCCCTCCCGCTGCTGCCACCGGGAGATGGGCAGCAGCTTCCCTCCTCAACCTGCGGATCTGATCCCGCAGGCCGCGCGACCCAAGCAAAGCTGCTGAATCCCAGCGTCACTCACCAAAGCACGATCTAAGCACGATTCACAACAAGCACGGCCACTCCCAACACGGAGCCGCAGTGTGCTCCGGAAAGGAAACTCGCATGTTGCAGTCGAATCTATTGCGGGTGGCGAGTGCAGTGTTTCTGACGCTCGCGCTCGGTGCATTTAGTCTGCTCGTTAGCCAAAGTCCTCACCAATCTGCCCAGGAAGCCCCGACAGGCTTCACTACTCCCACCTATGAGGATGGTCCTGGCACCAGAAGTGTCAGCAACGGCATGCCAGAACCCGCAGGAGACAGTTTTGCTGAAGACCAGGCCACATTCGAAGAGCAGGAAGGATTCGAAAAAGGGCTCGGGCCGGTATTCAACGCCCAAGCTTGTGTCGCCTGCCACCAGAACCCCGTGACTGGCGGAACCAGCCAGGTGTCTGAACTGCGTGTAGGGCACAAGGATGGGTCGGGAAATTTCGTAAATCCAACGGTTACGATCAACAACGGCCAATCGCAAATCTCTGGTCGCTCCCTCATCAATGACCGCTCGATTTGTGCCGAAGCACAGGAGCGCACACCCAACAGCGAGACTCTCCGCACCTTCCGCATGTCGCTGAATACCCTGGGCGATGGCTTCGTGGAAGCGGTGGACAGCAACGTGCTGATCGGTATTTCACTCAGCCAGCGGGTAATCACTCGGGGACAGATCGCTGGCGAGGTGATCCAGGTTCCGGTTCTGGAAGCTCCTGTGACCACTCGTGTGGGGCGCTTTGGCTGGAAAAATCAACACGCCAGTCTCCTTTCTTTTGCCAGCGATGCTTATCTGAACGAGCAAGGCATTACCAATCGCTTGAATCCAACCGATACGACCTCGGTGTGCAAGACGACCTCTGATCCCGAGGACACACCTGACAGCAACGGCATGGAGGATATCGACCGTTTTGCTACCTTTATGCGAGCCACGCAGGCACCGCCGGTGGATGCGGCACTGGCAGCCACTCCCGATGCCCAGGCAGGATCGAAGTTGTTTGACCAGGTCGGCTGCAACACTTGTCATGTGCGCACGCTGATCACGTCGCCGGCGGGCACCGCGATCAACGGCGGGACGTTCACCGTGCCGCCCGCCCTGGGCAGCAAGATGTTCCATCCCTTCAGCGATTTCCTGCTGCACGACGTGGGAACGGGCGACGGGATCGTACAAAACGGTCCGGCTGACACGGCGAACAAATTCCGTACGGCGCCGTTGTGGGGTCTGCGCACGCACGATCGCCTGATGCACGACGGGGGATCGTTAACCCGGAGTGACGCGATTCTACGCCACGCTGGGGAGGCATCGGGCGTGATTAATAACTATCGTGGGCTCTCTCCCCACCAGAAGAACCAGTTGCTTACGTTTCTTGATTCCTTATGAGTGAATGCCGGGCGCGATCGAGGGGATCGCGCCCACTTTTTCTCGATTATTCCTCAGGATTTCTTCAGTTCTCGAACCCGCGGGAAAAAAATAAGGGTGTAGCTACGGCCTGAAAGTGCACGCCGGCGACCCATCGAATGCAACTTGCCTGGATGATCCTGATGTAATTCTAGAAAGGCTAGTTCATTTCGAGCGCTTAGAGATTGTTCCCGAAGCATGGAACGGAGTTGTGTCAGGTAGCGGCTGGATTCCTCGGGATCGGTGCTGGCTATCGCATTTTCACAGAGCTGCAGGACCTGATCTTCAGCGATAGTCATGGGCGCACAACGGCTTCGTATAATGCCGGAAAACAAGTGTCGATGGCGATACAGTCTTAAGGGTAGGAATTAATTTCCATGCCAGTGGGTTGAGTGAAAGCAATTTTCCGCTGATGAAAGTGAAGAGTTGGGAATAAGTTCCCAGCTCTTCACTTCGCTCTAAGTTCTAAGACTGGCGCGGTCTTACGTCCTGCCTGTCTAGGCTTCGGCCAGTTGTGGACGCTGATCCCCACTCCAGCCGTGCAGGCCCTGCTTGAGGATCCAGCGGACTACGTTGGAATTGTTGTAGTAGTAGCCGAGCACATACTGGCAGGTAGAGAGGCAGTGCGAGTTGCATACCTTCTTCATCTCGTCCAGTTGCTGGAAATCGAACTTGGGTTCCCAAATCTTGCCCCAGTCGGTATGAGCCGAATACATCGGGAAGCAAGGGGCAAGCGAGCCATCGGTGCGAATGACGCAGGAATTGTGTCCAGCGCGGCAATTCCAAGGATAAGTGATGCCACGCATGAAGTCCTTCATCTTGCGCATGTGATCCTTGGAATTGACCATGATGTAGCCTTGGGCGTTCTTCTCGATCAGCCAATCGAGCAACTCATCCACCTTGGGCCAATCCTGCGGAAGGATGTAGGTGACATTGTCATTCAGGTGCTGGAAGTGCGGCTGCTCGATATAGGGAGGCTCGTTGATGTGGACGTCGGTGGAGATGCCGTTGTCATGCGCAATTTCGGTGAGCACGCGCACGTCGTCCATGTTATTGCGGCAGATATTGGTGTTGAAGACGATCATGTAGCCGTACTTGCGCTGCTGCTGCACCAGGTATTTGAAGTTCTTCTCGATGCGGCGAAAATTCTTCGGCAGCCCGGGCTTTTCCTCGACGCAATCTACGGCGAGATTGATTGCCGCGACACCGCGGTCCCCGACTTTGTCGATGAAGTCCTCGTTCATGAGGATGCCATTCGTCGGCAAATAGACAAAAAAGCCGTTCTTGGTGCCGTAGTCGACAACCTTGAGAATCATGTCGCGGCGCAATAGGGGTTCGCCGCCCATGATGGCTATGACCCGGCAACCAACCGACTTGAGCCAGTCAATCGAGCGGATGGCAGTCTCTTCGGTCATTCCTTTGACTTTGTTGTTGAAAGCCCAGCAGTAATGGCAGTCGACGTTACATTTCCACTCAGTAAACAGATAGGAAAGCAGCGGCCGGAATTTGTCCGGCATGACACGGGACTGCACGTAGGGCACAAACCAGCGGCGAAAAGCGCGCAAAAAGTTGTTGGCGTGATAACTGCCAGTGTTTAACTCCGGCATCCTGCCTCCTCCTTGGCGGAGTTGATAGTACAGCACCGACGTAGGCAAAGCGCTAGTAACGGTTTAAGATACACCATCAACATATCGCAAGGGCGCGAGTGAGCCTGTGCGTACAACAGTGTTCAGCAGCCCTTGCCCGCTGAAAGGTGCAGTTAAGGGATTGAATGGAAACCAGAAAAGACTCAACCGCTGAGGTTCCTTTGCAGGATCGCTGCTGGGAGTTCGATCCCAACGAACGGGAAGCCTGGAACCGGCGCTACTCCCAGCATCCCTCCATGTCGTTTGAGCCGGACCCGTTCCTGCTCGAAGCCTATGAGCAGTTCGTGCACCCTCTGCATCCCAAGGCAGGCGCGGCACTGGACATTGCCGGAGGCATGGGAAGGCACGCCATCTGGCTGGCGGAGTTGCGCTGGAATGTCTCGGTGGTCGATATTTCCGAAGTTGCCTTTGAAAGGGCGCAGAAGAAAGCTGACGAGCGCGGGGTCAATATTGATTTTCTGGTCCGTGACCTAAACACCTGGAGCCCCGACCGCAAGCGCTACGACCTGGTTCTGGTCTTCTACTATTTGCAGCGTGATCTGTTTGCCGCTCTGGAAGCAGCGCTTAAACCCGGCGGCCTGCTGATCTATGCCAGCTATACGGGTGAGCAGCTTAACTATCCCACAGGACCACGCAATCCCTTGCATTTGCTGAAGCAAAATGAGCTGCTGCACGCCTTTCCCAATCTGCGGACCCTTTTTTACCGCGAGACAATTCAGGAGAAAGCGGTAGCGGAACTGGTGGCGCTGAAGCCGAAGTAAGAGCACTCAGCATTCAGCCTTCAGCAATCATTCGAAATCTGCCCAGGCTAGCGCCGAAACGCGCAGCGCCAATCTGGGGCCACCCGCGCATCTACCATTCGGTATTGTCGAGGCTACGCCTCGACCTGAACGGACGGGACGTCCGTTCCCACGTGGTTCTAGCCCTACCGCACGTACATTGCTCCATCCTGTAAAATCCGCTGAATGGCGAAGAGCAAGACGGTCCATGGGCATGGTACCGCCCAGCACAACCTGCCGCGCAACTACTGCTTTGCCTGCGGCAAAGACAATCCTGACGGCCTGCAGTTGAAATTTGTGCTCGACGAAAAGGCGCGGCGCTTTCGCTGCAAGTTCCGCCTGGCGCATCGCTATTGGGGTCCGCCGAAACATGCCCACGGTGGAATCGTCGCCACGGTTCTCGACGAAGCCATGGGCAAGGTGAATAAGCTGCGCCATGTGATCGCTCTGACCTCGGAGATGAGCGTGAACTACCTTAAGCCGGTACCGTTAGGGAAATGGCTGACGGCCGAAGGCTGGGAAGAAAAGGTCGTCGGCCGCGAGCACTACAATCTCGCAGAGATTCGCAACGGCAACGGGGAAGTGCTGGCACACAGCCGGGGGAAGTTCATTGCCATTGATCCGCAAAAGATGTTCGCGAAGTATCTCGCCAAGAGAAGTGAGAAGTAAGATCGGGTGAAGTAAGAATTTGAGTCGAAGCCGCCTCGACCTGAACGGACGGGACAGTCCGTTCCCACGTGGTTCTCGCTGTTCCCACTCAAGCCGAAGGAGGGCTTTCAGGGGAACACTCCGAGTTTCCTGATGATCAAGGAAAAGCAAGTCCCTCCGGGGGGCGATTTGATCGCCGAGGCGATCCAATCTCTTGGTCGGGGTGAGAATAGAGGAAGGACGTCCTGCGGCACGGCTGAAGTCGTGCCCCTTCACTGCCGCCACGCCCCCTGCGAAATTGCTACAATAAAGATGTCCCGTTAACCCTGGCGTGCCCGCGATTCCTGCAGCCGAGGCGCGCCGATGGCTATCTAAATTCTGGGAGTACGTCACATGTCAACCAACAACGGAAGCAGCGGCCTTCGCCTGAAAGTGGGCCTGGCAGAAATGCTCAAGGGCGGAGTGATTATGGACGTCACTACCGCCGAACAGGCGGAAATTGCTGAACGCGCTGGCGGCGTAGCGGTGATGGCGCTAGAGCGTGTGCCCGCCCAGATTCGCGCCGAGGGCGGGGTGGCCCGGATGGCTTCTCCCAAGAAGATCAAAGAGATCATGGAGACGGTTTCGATTCCTGTGATGGCTAAGTGCCGCATCGGACACTTCGCCGAGGCGCAGATCCTCCAGGAACTGGGCGTCGATTACGTTGACGAATCCGAGGTGCTGACGCCGGCTGACGAAGCCAATCACGTGGATAAGCATGCCTTCACAGTTCCGTTCGTCTGCGGCGCCCGCAATCTTGGAGAGGCGCTGAGGCGGATCGCAGAGGGCGCGGCGATGATCCGGACCAAGGGTGAGGCTGGCACTGGGGACGTGGTGCACGCTGTAAAGCACATGCGGCAGATTATCGGTGAGATGAAACAGCTCACGGTGATGGGCGATGACGAGCTGTATACCGCGGCCAAGAATCTGCAAGCGCCCTATGAGCTGGTGCGGATGGTGGCCAAGAACGGGAAGCTGCCGGTCCCGAATTTTTCCGCGGGTGGAATTGCCACGCCTGCCGATGCGGCGCTGATGATGCAGCTTGGGGCGGAAGCAATCTTTGTCGGCTCGGGTATCTTCATGAAGAATTCCACCGAGTTTGCTGACCCTGAGGACGCGTTCAAGCGTGCCCGCGCCATCGTGCTGGCTACCACTCACTTCAATGACCCGAAAGTTCTGCTCGAGGTCAGCCAGGACGTGCCTTCCTCCATGAAGGGTCTGGCGGTCTCGACGCTGACAGAGGGACAGCTGCTGCAAACGCGGGGATGGTGAGGGGAATTTCCAAGTTAGATCGGGTGAAGATTGCGTGGTATGTGGGACAGGCAATCTTGCCTGTCCTTCTTACCCGATTACAATTTCCGTATGAAGATTGGGGTGCTTGCCATACAGGGGGATTTCGCCGCCCATCGCCGCCGATTGGAGGAGCTCGGGGCTGAGGTCGTCGAAGTGCGCAAGCCGGAGCAGTTGGATGAGATCGATGGCCTGATTATCCCCGGAGGCGAATCCACTACCTTCCTTAAGGTGCTGGGAAAGGCCGGATTCCGAAAGCTGCAGGATTTTGTTCAGTCCAGGCCGACATTCGGGACCTGTGCGGGAGCGATCATGCTGGCCTCGCGGATTGAAAATCCCAGCCAGCAAGGCTTGGGTGCGCTCGACGTCACAGTGCGGCGCAACGCCTACGGGCGGCAGATCAACAGCTTTATCGCCAGCGGCTCGGCGGTTGCGGAGATGGGAGCCGGGGGTCCGCTGGAGATGGTTTTCATCCGCGCACCGAAATTTGAGAATATCGGCAGGGAAGTGGAGATACTTGCCCGCCAAGGCGAGGATCCGGTTCTTGTCCGCCAGGGCAAGGTCATGGCTTCAACCTTTCACCCCGAACTCAGCGATGATCCCCGTGTTCATGCTGCCTTTCTCAGCCTGGTAAGTAACGGGCACCCGGAAAAAGCGAAGTAGTCGAGCTGGCGAAACCAAAACGAGAATTGCGCAGGACCGCGAAATCCGCATCTAATGCGGAGTACGCCGTTAGCGGGCGATGGGTGGCTAAGAACTTGATGAGTGAAGTTCGGCCATAATCACGCGTATACTTGGCTTAGATATGGGGGCGGGATCTCAAAAGAGCTTCTACCTGGAAACCTTCGGTTGCCAGATGAACGTGCATGACTCGGAGAAGGTCATCGGCACGCTCCTGGCGGAAGGTTATCAGCAGGTAGAGACGGTCGAAGAAGCCGACCTGATTCTCTACAACACCTGCTCCATTCGCGATAAGGCGGAGCAGAGAGTCTTCCATCGTCTGGCTGATTTCCGCAGACTGCAGGAGCAAGGAAAGAAGTTCGGAGTGCTCGGTTGCGTGGCCCAGCAGGAAGGCCAGAAAATATTTGAGCGCGCGCCGCACGTGTCGCTGGTGTGTGGGTCGGCATCGTACCGAAATCTGCCGCAAATGCTGGTGCAGATCGAGGCAGGGAACAGCCGCGTAACCGGATTGGACGACCGCGAGACCGACGAGTGCTTTGAAACCGAGTTTACCGCGCGCAGCAATCCGCATCGCGGCTACATAACCATCATCGAGGGCTGCGATAAGTTCTGCGCTTATTGCGTGGTTCCTTTCACACGCGGCAAGGAGCGCAGCCGTAGCTCGGATTCGGTCTTGCGGGAAGCTCGGCACATGGCGGAGGAGGGCTATAGCGAGATTCAGCTCCTCGGGCAAAATGTGAATTCCTACCTGGATCCTGCTGGAAAAAAGAGCTTTGCGGACCTGCTTGCCGCAGTTGGACAGGTCCCAGGCATTCGCCGTGTCCGCTTTACCACCTCCCATCCGCGCGATTTCACCCGCGACATCGTGGAAGCCATCGATTCCGTTCCCACGCTATGCGATCACGTCCATCTGCCGGTGCAGAGCGGCTCAAATCGAGTGCTGGATGCCATGCAGCGCCTTTATACACGCGAGCAGTATCTAGAGCGCATCTCATGGATGAAGCAAGCGAAGCGGGGCATCAGCATTACTACGGACATCATCGTAGGCTTCCCCGGAGAGACGCCGGACGACTTTGAGCAGACGATCTGGCTGCTGGGAGAGGCGCAGTACGACGGCGTGTTCGCTTTCAAGTATTCACCCCGTCCCAACACGCCAGCGTTGAAGTTCGCCGACAGCATCGCCGATGAGGAGAAGGGCAGGCGTTTGCAGATTCTTCTCGACCAGCAACGGCAGATACAGGCGGCAAATAACCAGCGTCACCGCGACGAGGTCACCGAAGTGATGGTTGAAGGCCGCAATCCAGCCCGTAAACAGTGGAATGGGCGGACTTCCCAGAATAAAGTGCTAAACTTCACCGCACCTGAGGCAGTTTCGCTTCTGCCGGGAAGCTATGTTCAGGTTCGGGTTACGAATTGCTTCCCCAATAGTCTGGCCGGGGAATTGGTTGAGGAGGAGAGGGGCCCCATCGAGCCCGCAAGAAGCCTGCCGGTATAAAGGCGGCACGATTAATCCACGGAGGATCCATGGAAGTCGAGATGAAAATTCGCGGGCTCATGATGGACCCGGTCACCAACATGCCAGTCGTCATCCTGAAAGACGTCGGAGGCGACGCGGTACTCCCCATCTGGGTGGGGATATATGAGGCTAACGCCATAGCCCTGGAAATTGAGAAGATCGCGACTCCTCGTCCCATGACCCACGACTTGCTCAAGAATCTGCTGGTAGGGGTGGACGCCCAGGTGCGCAAAGTGGTGGTCAACGATCTGCGAGATGACACGTTCTTCGCGGTGATCTGGCTGGAACGAAACAGTGGGCAGATCGTCAGCATCGACTCGCGTCCCTCGGACGCTCTTGCTTTGGCGCTACGCGTGGATTGCCCGATCTACGTTGAGGATGAGGTGCTGAAGACTTCGAAGGTGGCCAGCTCCGTCTCCGATAAGATTTCCAGTGAAGAGTTGCGAAAGTGGCTGGAGAATCTGGGCGAAGAGGATCTGGGACGATACAAGATGTAGAACAACGATAATCGGGTGAATTGCAAGCTGGAAACTTAGAACCGTTACCTCATGCATTTCAAACCTACCGTTCGCGAATGATTAATGCCCGATCCCGCTGAACAGTTGCAGCGGCTGTTCCTTGCCGGCTTTGAATTCCAAACCTTCGATCGATTTCCCGATACCGTCGGTGCCCTGAAAGGCGGGTGCATAGCGTTGCTGCGGCCCACACCAGAGGGATTGCAGATCGTCGGAACACCGGGATGGCGCATGGGTGAGGTCATGGGCGTGCTGGTGGAGAGGGAAGGCAAACAGGTATTTCAATACAAGAATGAAATTGTCGAGGCGACAGCGGAGAAGGTGGAGGAGTTGCGGCGGTTCGCAGATGAATTGAGAGAGACTTTGGCCGCCTAAACCTGCCCACCCGGCTTACTCGGATCAGAGCGACTTAACTGGCGAATTGGCCTGAGCTTGTTCCAATTGCCGAACCGGCTGCGCCACCACGCCCTGATCCATTGATAGCCCAGGATGAAGATCACGATGGTGAGCGCATGCGCGAATAGCAGGCCGTAATTTCCCTCCCGAATTTCGCTGATCAACAACTTTGGCGAGAAGAGTGCCAACAGTGCGGCTTGGCCTAACGCAACCGCCAGCACAACTGCCAGAAGGACGGCGAGCAATAGCATGGCGATCAGAGCTCCCATCACCATCGACGGTTCCAGGTGCATGCGGCGAGTCGCCTGCTTCTCGTCCAGCCCTTCTCCCAGCCAGTTCTTACCTAATCGTGACTTAAAGGCAGAGAGCACATGCTCGCGGCGTGGCCCGCTGGGATCGATGAGGAGTTTGATTTCCTGCTTGCGGCCGCGCTCATCGCGATAACCGATCATCAACGGATCCATTGTCTGTGCCACATGCATTCCTTCTTCAATGGCCTGGGCAAGCGCGGGGGAGAACTTTTCCAGCTTGGCTTCGGTGGTGCGGTCGGAGAGCTGCTTTTCGTCGCGCCGAAGCAGGCAGGCGCCAATGACGCGCTCCCAAGGGATTGCAACCTGCTTGAATCCCAGATTGGCCGAGATCCCCCGGTCGTCGAAGCTGTAATTGATATTCAGCCCGCCGAGATGGAATTCGAAAGATTCGTTCATACAAAAGCAGCATCTAGCAATCAGCACTCAGCAGTCAGCCCTGGATCAGGAATCCCACACTCCGCCAAAAGCGGGCGGAAGGGTGAGCCACCGGGGAAACCCATGATGAGAAACAAGCACCAGATCCTTCGACTCGGGCCGGGGCTGCTATACCCGGCCCTCGCTCAGGATGACAGTTGAAGGGCCAACCTGTTAGAGGAACGAGGTTAGCCTTTGGTCAGCGGCAGGCCCTTCTCACGCCACACACGGATTCCGCCGTCCATAGAGATTACGTTCTTGTAGCCCATTTTCTGCAGATTGTCGGCCGCCAGCGCGGAGCGGAAGCCGCCCCCGCAATAGAGGACCAGGGGCGTGTTGACGTCGGGAACTTTGGCTTCCACATCGCGCTCGATCACGCCTTTGCCCATATGAATGGCGCCGGGCAGGTGATCCTTGGCAAATTCACTTTCCTCACGGACATCCACCAAAGTGAACTTCTCGCCGCGATCCAGTTTCTCCTTGACCTCGTCGACGGTCCACTCGCGGACTCGTTTCTTGGCATCCTCTACGATCTGAAGAAAACGGGGAGTGTGCTGCGGGGGCATAAGAGTGCTCCTTTCGACGTTTTAATGGCGATATTGTACGGCAGAGGCTTCCGACACCACGGATTTAGCGGATTGCGCGAAAGTTAACATAATACTTGTTATCGGACATTGTGCGTGTCCAATGGATACGGCCGGTGCCGATAAATCGCCACCGTCAGGTATATCCGCGCCACATGGTTATGTTCCCTTTGCCAATACGACTTTGGGATGAAACAACGTTCCCGCTACGCGCGTGGCAATAGCGATCAGCTCGCTCTGCCCTGCGAACACCTTCACCTTTGGAGCTCGCGACATCTCCGGCAGGTTTACGGCGTGGCCGTGGCGGATCCTGCCGGCACTTTCTTCGGTCGCAGTGACCGACGGAAACTGCGGCAACAGTTTTCGGGGATGGACCAGAATCTCCTCCAGCCTGTCAGCCTTTACACACTGTTCCACTTGCTCCAGCGTGCTGGACTCTTCAATATGGAATTCGCCGAGTGCGACACGCCGCAACTCAGCAAGATGGGCGCCGACGCCCAGGATTTGTCCCATCTCGTGGGCGATCGAGCGCATGTAGGTTCCCGAGCCCACCTGCGCCCTGAAGTGCGCCCGGTCGGCGTTTAGCTCCAGGATCTCGAATTCCTGCACCTCGACTTCGACCGGCTCGAGCGAGACCGGCTGCTGCTTGCGCGCCAGCTTGTAGGCCGGGACTCCCTGGACCTTCTTCGCGGAGAATGGCGGCGGCAGCTGCCGAAACACACCTTGAAAACGCGCCGCCACCGACCGTGCCTGTTCAAGTGTCACTTTAACTGTCACGGCAGGCCCGCAAGGCTCTCCATCTGCGTCATAAGTGTCCGTGGCATATCCAAAGCGGATTTGGCCCTCATAGGTTTTTGCCGACGTGGTATAAAACTGAGCGAGGCGGGTCATGCGGCCGAAAACCAATGGCAACACTCCTGTTGCCATGGGATCGAGCGTGCCCAAATGACCCACCGAGCGTTCTCCCAGGATTCGTCGCACACGGTTGACCACATCGTGCGAGGTCATGCCGCCCGGTTTGTTGATAATCAGGACTCCGTCCATGGTCGTCACTGTCGAGGCTAGGCCTCAACCTCTCACTCTGGCCCAAAGACGGCTAGAGTGGGGCACCCTAAGGATAACGGCTGCAATTGAATGATTCCCCTTCGCGACGATGCGCCACGTTATGCCACACCTTACATCAACTACTTTCTTTTAGCTCTGAACAGTCTCATCTTCCTCTTTGAAGTATCTTTGCCTCCGGGCACGCGAAATGGGTTCATCTTTGAATTTGGAGTGGTTCCGGCTCGCCTGACGGCTTTGATTCAAGGAAGTCCAGCGGTAGGGTTGGCGCCGGCGGTGCTCTCGGTTCTCACCTCCATGTTCCTGCACGCCTCGTGGATGCACCTCATCTTCAATATGTGGGCGCTCTACATCTTTGGCGACAACATCGAAGATTATCTCGGTCACTTTCGCTACTTGCTGTTTTATCTGCTGACCGGAGTTGCGGCATCGTTCGTGCACGTGTTGTTCAATCCCGGATCACGGGTTCCCAGCGTAGGCGCGAGCGGGGCGATTGCCGGAGTCATGGGCGCCTATTTCGTGTTGTATCCAACAGCGCGCGTGCTGACGCTGGTTCCCTTCCTGTTCGTATTTTTTCTCTGGCTGCCGGCCTGGGTCGTGCTGGGATTCTGGTTTCTAGCGCAATTCCTGAGTGGCGCTGCAACTTCCATCGCTTATTCCAGTCAGACGTCCGGAGGCATCGCGTTCTGGGCGCATGTTGGTGGTTTCCTGGCAGGAGTTGGCCTGATCAAACTCTTCCCTTCTCGTCCGCGGCGTTATCGCTACTTCCGCTGGTAAAAATCTTTTTCCTGCCTCTGTACACATCCGCACATTCAAGGTCTATAATGCGCGGATTCTCAAAACCCTGTCGCGAACAAAAAGAGTGCCAGCCGCAAAGGCAGGGATGATGCCAGGACACGGAAAAACTTGGCACGTCTGTGAACTTTAACGTCTGGGAGGCTTGGGGTGATGCGCACACTGCGAAACGCGGGGCTAGGTCTGTTTGTTCTGTTGCTTGTCTGCTCTCAACTCTTCGGTCAGGCACAAATCACAACCGGTACGATTTCAGGCACGGTGACGGATCAATCCGGTGCTTTGGTTCCGGGCGCGACCGTCGAAGCGAAAGAAGTCGATACCAACTTCACACGAACGCAGTCCACCGATAATGATGGACGCTTCGTGTTTCTGCTGATGCCTCCGGGAAACTACACCGTCACGGTTTCCGGCAAGCAGGGCTTCACCTCGCTGGTGCAGGAAAATGTCGTCTTGCTGGTGGGACAGACTATCAGCCTGAATCCTTCGCTGAAAGTATCGTCCACGGGCGAGCGAATCATAGTCACGGAAACGCCGGTGGTTGAAGTAGAGCGAATAGAGAACAGCACCACGCTCGACCAGCGCACACTTGCCAATACCCCGATTCTGGGCCGCAAGTTTGAAGACTTCCTGACGCTCACGCCGGGCGTCAGCATCGTGCAGGGTCCGGATGGCGACGAAATCAACTTCAATGGCCAGCGCGGGATTTTCAACAACGTCAGCCTGGATGGTGGCGACTATAACAACGGCTTCTTCGGCGAGCAGATGGGTGGACAGCGCGCCGCCATCGATATCACGCTCGATGCGGTTCAAGAATTTCAGGTGGTGGCCAACAGCGCCAACGCCGAGTTCGGCAGAACCGCTGGTGGCGTCGTTAACGTGATCACCAAGTCCGGCACTAACGACCTTCACGGCAGCGCCTACTACTACCAGCGCCTGGAAGCGTTGTCGGCCGACACCTCCGATGGCAAGCCGCTGAAGGACTTCAAGCGCGAACAGTTCGGCGGCACGGTCGGTGGACCCATCAAGAAGGACAAGATGTTTTTCTTTGGGGCGGTGGAGTCGATTTTTGAGGACCTCACCCGCGACAACCTCAGCGTACAGACCGGGCCTACGGCTTGCCCTATCCCAACACCGACGGTACAGGCGGACGCAGCCCTGATTAACGCCAACGCAGACTGCCAGCGCCTGGCCGCGTTGAATTTTCTGCAGAGTTCGCGCGGCGAGAACGATGGGCTCCCAGTTAAGCATCCCATACGCAATACGGCAGTACTAGGGAAGTTTGACTGGAATATTACGAACAACAACAAGTTCAGCGCATCCTACAATTTCGACCATTCGGATAATACCAATCAAACTTTTGATGTGCCGACTTACGGAAACTCCGCTAATGGCATTGAGGGACCGTCGAAGATTCAGGCCGTCAATCTGAACCTTTTCACGACGCTCTCCGCCAAGAAGTTGAATGAGGCGCACTTCACCTATGGCCGCGAGAACCGGCCGCGCTCTGCGGTGACGTCCAATATCCCGGCCGATACTGCAATGGGTTTTGCCACGACGTTTCGTTTTGGGTTCCCTTTCTTCCTGGAACCGAATGTTGACGAACTTTTCTGGCGGACGCAACTGCGCGACAACTTCTCCATCGTTTCCGGAAAACACAACTACAAGTTCGG
>DASPRM010000127.1 GCA_035624455.1 Terriglobales bacterium | reverse complement strand
GCCAGAAAGGACTCCCCGTTTCCACGATGGCCACGACATTGCATCGAACTCCGGAACTGCGGACCTTCTTCGGGACGCAGTGCGTGATGCAGTTCCGGCAGATAGGCGGCGATCGGCTGGCCTACGAGGACGCCGTTGTGGGGAGCCATGAGTTGGGCCGCGGCTTGATTGGCTAGTTCGATGAAGCCTCGCTCCTCGACCGTTACGATTGCGGCCGGGCTTGTTTCGACGAGGACCCGCATTCGTTCTTGCGCTTCAAGGCTCAACCGTTTGTTCCGCAAAACCTCAAACGTCAGCAGTCCGCAGCCACAAAGGGCTAGAGTTTCAAATCCCAGCCGAATATGGGCATCGGCCGGATCCAGGTTACTGAAACGCTCGCTGAGCAATGCACATGCCAAACCTAATGCAGCGATCGCCCACCGAGGAAGGAAGCCTGCGGCGAGCATGATAGGAAACAGATAGAGAAAACCCAAAGAGAAGTACGGCTTCGTCCACCAATCCACCAAAGCTATTGCGAAGACGAGGACACTACTAGCAAGCAGAACCGGCGCACCATTACGCCGCTCCCAGATCCAATCCAAGTGGGGCATGAAGTTGTTGTCAGACTTTGGATTATGTCACGCAGGCTGCCGTTGCATGAAGTCCAATCGAACGATTTGTACTCAAGATTTGTGTCGAATCTGGCAATTCCCACGGCCATCTGCATTTCCAAGGTCTTACTAATCAGAAGATTAGTAGGTCGGCCGTAGTCATTGAGATCGAAATACCTCCACCCAAGTCCAATGAGTGCCTCCCGCAAGGGATGCTACTCGCGATACACAAGATCTTTCACTCCAGCTTCCGGAAAGCTGTCGGCTGGGGATGTCCAGTTCGACAAAGGGCGCCAGCCAGATCGGGGCTCGCTGTGAGCCTAGAGCGCTGATCTGTCGTTGGCCTGTTTGGCGTCGAGGAATTGTTAAACCACAGATGACTCTTGCTCATTCAACGGTTCCTGTGGAAAACCTCGCCCCGCTGATGGCGCGGGAGCCGAATCCGGGCGTGCGATGTGCGAAGCGGATTCTTACCATGCTGCTTTTGGCACAATGTCTCTCAAGCCCGGTTCTTGCCCAGCAGAGTTATACATGGCAGCAGATCCGCGACAGGTTCGAAGCCACGAACCCCACGCTGCTAGCTGGGAAGCTGAATGTCGAGGAATTGAGAGCCGGGGAGATTACCGCCCACCTCCGGCCCAATCCTGATTTCACTCTTTCAGCGGACGGCACCCAGATTGCTTCGAGTAAGGGTGTCTGGCAACCGTTTGCCGGGACGTTCGTTTCACCCGGAGTCAGCTACCTTTTTGAGCGACGTAATAAACGCGAGCTACGCTTCGAGGCTGCCAAAGAAGGCACGGCGATCGGTGTGGCCCAGCAATCCGATTCCGAACGCAATCTGCTCTTCAATCTGCGCAGCGCCTTTGTGGGTATCCTCCAGGCCAAAGCCGTGTTGCGTCTGGCGCAGGACAACCTAGACTACTACGACAAGATTCTTAAGATCAGCCAAGACCGCTTCCAGACGGGAGATATCGCCGAGATTGATCTCGACCGACTTCAGCTACAACGGCTGCAATACGAATCCGATCTGCAAACTGCCCTGGTCAACCTGTGCACGACAAAAATCAACCTGCTGGCCCTGCTCGACGATCGCCGACCAGTGGACAGCTTTGACATAGAGGGTCCATTCGATTTCCAGGAAGGCCTTCTCACCCTTGACGAATACCGCCAGGATGCTCTAGATGCACGCCCGGACCTGCGGGCGGCTATCCTTGTGCTGCAGCAGGCGGAAACGAACTACAAACTAGCCGAAGCCGATGGCTCAACTGACCCTACCGTAGGCTTGTGGTTTACACACAACGGTTCGTTCAACAATCCAGAGGCTCTCAACACGCTCGGGGTCAGCGTCAGCATTCCACTCCGCATCTTCGATAAGAACCAGGGAGAGAAGCTGCGCACGAAGATTGACGTCGCGCGCAGCGAGAAATTACGCCGAGGTGTGGAGACGCAGGTCTACGGCGATGTCGATTCGGCATACGCACTCCTCATCAGTGACGTCAATCTGCTGAAGCCGTACAAGCGTCAATACCTGGAACAAGCGGTGCACGTGCGCGACACCATCCTCTTCTCCTACCAGCATGGGGCTGCGTCGCTGTTGGACTTTTTGAATGCAGAAAGTGAGTACCGCACGGTGCGGCTGAGTTACGTGAACCTGGTTGGCTCTTTTCTGACGGCGGCGGCGCAGCTGAACTTGGCCATCGGTCGCGAGGTCATTCCATGAACGATGTAGGTCGATTTGTTCCTGCAGGCGCTTGCCTATTGTTGAGCCTGTTGACGGTCGGTTGCAGTAGCGGAAAGGCGGACCGGCGCGCCGAAGCACCGCCCAAGGCGGTGGTTGAATCCGACCTTGATGCGAACAACTTTAAGGTGGACCGCCCTGACCGGTTCCCGTTGGCCACGGCCGTCGAGCACCGGGCGGCCGTCACCCTAAATGTGACCGGAGTGGT